>CAKSWM010000071.1 GCA_934511545.1 uncultured Oscillospiraceae bacterium
GGCGCAGGGAGGATGAGGTCCGTCCGCAGGTGCCCGTTATAATTGCAGAACCTGACGTTGGACTGACTGCGGCGCAGGTCAGAGAGCGCGCGGAAAAAGGATATGCCAATACGGCAATAGAGTCGTCGTCAAAGACGATCGGACAGATAATTCTGACCAACACGCTGACCTATTTCAACATGATATTTTTTGCGCTGGCCGCGCTTGTGATCGCTGTTGGAAGCTGGTATAACCTTACCTTTATGCCGGTCGTCATCGCGAACATCTTCATCGGCATAGTGCAGGAGATAAAGTCGAAAAAGACGCTCGATAAGCTGAGCATACTGAACTCGCCTAAGGGCGTCGCCATACGCGACGGAGCCGCGCGCACGATAAATATCGACGAGATGGTGAGGGACGATATCGTCGTTTTCGCGTCCGGCAACCAGATATTTTCCGACGCCGTCGTCGTGGAGGGCGAGTGCCTCGTCAACGAGGCACTGATAACCGGAGAGGCGGACGAGATAAAGAAAACCGTTGGCTCCGAGCTGCTGAGCGGAAGCTTTGTAGTCAGCGGAACATGCAGGGCGAGACTCACGGCCGTCGGTGCGGATTCCTTTGTTTCAAAGCTGACGCTGGAAGCGAAAAAGTCCAAAAAGCCAAAGCAGTCGGAGATGATGAATTCCCTGTCAAAGCTGGTCCTCTGGATCGGCATAATCCTCATCCCGCTCGGCGTTCTCATGTGCGTCAAGGAGGTACTGTGGCTAGGACGCAGCTTTGCCGACGGCGTGGTTTCGACCGTCGCGGCCCTGGTAGGGATGATACCGGAGGGACTGTATCTGCTGACGAGCGTTGCGCTCGTTGCCGGCGTTATACGCCTTGCACAGCGCAAGACGCTGGTGCATGAACTCGGCTGCATCGAAACTCTTGCTCGCGTCGATACGCTGTGCGTTGACAAGACCGGAACGATAACGGAAAACAAGATGATAGTCGAGGACGTATCACTGCTGTGCGAGGACCGGTTCAATGAGGACGACATACGCATGATAATGGCGGATTACGTCTTTGCCATGCAGGGGGACAACGACACGATGGCCGCGCTGAGAAAGTATTTCTCCGGCAAGGTCAACCAGACGGCGATAAAGACGCTGCCGTTTTCCTCGACGAAAAAATACGGCGGCGTTTCCTTCCACGAGGACGAGACCTATGTTCTCGGCGCGCCGGATATCATCCTCGGCGAGGATTATGAAAAATACCGCGAAAAGATCGATTTCTATTCCGGGCGGGGATGCCGCGTTGTACTTCTGGCGCTTTACGACGGTTCGCTGGACGACGAGCGTCTCGACGCGGACAAAATGCCCCTTGCGCTTATACTGCTCAGCAACAAGATAAGACCCGAGGCGCCGGAGACCTTTGCATTCTTTGCGAAACAGGGCGTCAAGGTCAAGGTCATATCTGGAGACAACGCCATAACGGTTTCCGAGGTCGCAAAGCGCGCGGGAATAGAAAACGCGGAGAAATTCATCGACGCCCGTGAGCTGGACACTGACAGGAAGCTGCGGCAGGCGGCGGAGGAATACACCGTGTTCGGCAGAGTCACCCCGGAGCAGAAGCGAAAGCTGATCCTCGCGATGCGCAGCGCGGGCCACACCGTTGCGATGACGGGCGACGGCGTTAACGACGTTCTCGCGCTGAAGGCGGCCGACTGTTCGATCGCGATGGCTTCCGGCAGCGAAGTTGCCGCGCAGGTGTCTCATATCGTCCTGATGAATTCCAACTTTGCATCCATGCCCAGCGTCGTTATGGAGGGACGCCGCGTTATCAATAATATCGAGCGTTCCGCATCGCTGTTTCTGGTGAAGAATATATTCTCGTTTGTCCTTGCGATAATCTCACTTTGCTTTACGCTGACATATCCGTTCACGCCGTCGCAGCTGAGCCTCGTGAGCACCATTACGATAGGCATACCGTCATTTGTGCTGGCGCTTGAGCCGAACGAGAGCATCATAAAGGGAAAGTTCCTGAAAAATGTGCTGTACAGGGCGCTGCCCGCAGCGCTGACCGATGTGGTGCTCATTCTCGGCGTCATCCTGTTCAATATTGCCTTCAAGCTGGGCGACGATGAGACGAGCACGATATGCACGGTGGTCATCGGCGTTGTCGGGCTTCTGATGGTATACAACACCTGCAAGCCATTCAACAATCTGCGAAAGCTGCTTATGGCCGCGATGACGGTCGCGTTCGTGTTCTGCGTTGCGTTTATGAAAACGGTATTCACGCTCACCGAGATCAACTTTGCAAACATGCTGATCCTTGTGGTGTTCGCGCTTCTGGCGTTTCCGGCGCTGAATGTGGCGACCATTGGACTTGACCACATCAGAGACGCGATCGACAGGAGAAAGAATCCGCGCGGCGGAAAACACATCCACAGAGCAAAAAAGAGAAAATAAAACGTAAGCCGGCCGCGGATCCATACCCGCGGCCGGCAATATTATTTAAGCATGAACTCAAGCGCAACGGGGTTGTGGTCGGAAAAGCGGAAGCCTTCATCGAGCGTGCGTACGGAGACAGGTTCTATGTTCGGCGAGATGATGAAGCCGTCTATTACATAAAGCTGGCTTTCCTCGCTCAGCGGCGCGTCCAGCAGCCGGCAGGTCGCGCAGGAACTGTCATATGCATAGCTCCAGCCTTCGGGTATCATGCTGTCATCAAGCATACCCGGCGTCCATTTTTTGGGGTCTGCGATCGGATATTTTTCCCTGCTGCCCTCAAAGCTCTGGTTAAAGTCTCCGCCCGCGATGACATAATTGCCTGCGGCATATTCGCTTTCAACAAATTCTCTGAGCACCTTTGTCTGCTCAAGCTTGCCTTCTCCGTCGTCGTATGCCTCGAGATGGAGATTCACGATGACGAGCTGTTTGTCCGAATCCACGATATCAAAGCGGGAAACGAGAAGGCAGCGCTTCAGGTTGGCTGTTGAGACCGGCCATGAAAACGGACAGGGAAGGGCTATCCGCTCGGCGGAAATGATGCCATAAAAGCTGAGAGTTTGCAGCCCGGAATGTACTTTTCCTATGGTCGGGAGAGGGAAGGGGACATATTCGCAGGAATAGTTCTGAGCATAGGCGGAGCTCAAAGCCAGCGTTTCGGCGTATTTGGCGGCTTCGTTTATCCCATAGCTGCGCTTTGAGTCGAGATCGACCTCCTGAAGGAGGTAAAAATCCGCGTCTTCGCCCGCAAGTATGGATAGTATCCCTTCACAGTTTTTGTCGATGACCGCGCGGCTGTCAGGACGTACCTCCCGGCCGCCGTCCATGAAGAACTCCGACTCTTCACCAAGTGCCGCATATCCGGTGTTGAAGCTGATGACCTTCAGAACGCCGTCATGAGAGACCGCGCCGCCGCCCATATCGACAAGGTCGGCGTTTTCCACGCTCTCAGGGGAAAATTCCGTGACCGTCAGCCAGATGATCAGCGCGCCCGCCGCGGCAAGAATGAGCGCGAGAACGATCAAAACGGCCGTGAGTATTTTTTTCAGCATAGTATCATACCTCATATGAAAAAATCATGACGGTATTATACAACCATACTGCCGTTCTGTGAATATTTTCAGGGAAATAATCCAAGCTAATGCCGAGGTGATCGAAAAATGACTCTTAATCAGAAGGAAACCAACTTTATAAACGATCTCAAAAGTCAGGAGCAGCTCTGCATAGAAAAATACACAAGATATGCAGGCGAAGCCTGCGATCCGCAGCTTAAGAACCTGTTCACCGACATCGGCAACACGGAGCGCGGACATCTCGATACGCTCAACAAGCTTGCCTCCGGCACGATCCCCGCGCTGAACGGCGGCGGAAGCGTCAAGACGCAGGCCAGCTTCAAGGCGTCGTCCTGCAATCAGCAGGGAAAGGACAACGACAAGTATCTCTGTTCCGACGCGCTCGCAATGGAAAAGCACGTGTCCTCCGAGTACGACACAAGTATTTTTGAGTTCTGTTCTCAGGACGTGAGAAATGTGCTCAACCACATTCAGAAGGAAGAGCAGGAGCATGGCGAGGAGCTTTACAGCTATATGGCTGTCAACGGGATGTATAACGCATAAGGCAAACGGAGCCGGGTTTCACAAGTTGAAACCCGGTTTCTTTTGGTGAAACATAAGTTGATAAAAAGAACTGAAAAATATACGCTCAGGCAATATAATTAAATTGAAGGGATATAAGGATCCCGTCAGTCTATACTAAACAAAAGGGGATGTGTGTGTGTCATTCAAGTCATATAAAAAGATCATCTTCTGCGACGATAATATAAATAACTTTGTCGTTGAAGGCTGCCGCATAGGCTATGAATTCAAGATCAAGTACCCCAACTATCGTGGGGCAAACCTCAGCTGCATAGAGGAACTGAATTTTGAGATCGACGGAAAGCCGCTGCCCCGCGACAGCGTTTATTTCCTGCTCAACGGAAAACAGTTCCTGCTCGACGAACTGCCCGATCTGTTCAAGGAATACTGGTTCATCCTTGACCCCGCGACGATCCGTGTCATGTGCCCGGGGGGGATCGAGGCCGGTGAGCATACCGTCCGCGTGTTCATGCGCCACAGAATTCCCTATACCGGATATTTTGGGCAGTACCTTGTGGTAAACGCGGACGTGAGCCACGTCTGCATAGCCGATTGAGCGGGGGAGGAAAGAATATGGCAAACGATATAAAACTCGGCGTTACGCTTTACAGCTTTGCAAGCGAATACATAACCGGAAAGCTTTCACTTGAGGATCTTCTGCGCACCTCTGCCGAAATGGGCTATGAGGGCGTCGAGATCGTCGCGACCCAGATGGTACCCGAATACCCTTACCCCTCGGACGAGTGGCTGCAATGGTTCAGAGATACTATGGCAAAATATGGGCTCAAGCCCGTCTGCTGGAGCGCATATGTCGATATGGGCATCCGCACCGACCGCGACATGACCGAGACCGAGATCATCCAGAGCACGATAAACGACCTCATCTGCGCCAAAAAGGCCGGCTTCCCGATGGTCAGAACGCAGCATGCGATATCGCCGAAGATATTCAGGTCCATGATCCCCTTCTGCAAGGAGCTCGGCATGCAGCTTACGATCGAGATGCACAGCCCGCATCACCCCGAGGTCCCCGTCTGGAAGGAATATGCGGAGATCATGAAGGGCGAGGGCAAGGGCATACTCGGCTTCGTTCCCGACATGAGCATATTCCAGACAAAGCCGCATAAGCTCTGGATCGACGAAGCACTCGAGTATGGCTGCCGCCGCGAAAAGATAGACGAGATCATAAACAAGTTCAGCCGCCATGTATCGGCGGAAGAAATGCTCGACGGGGACTATACCGACATAGAGCGCGAATATGCCGCCGACATCATGAGCTTCAATCCCACGACCAGGATCGAACAGCTCAAGGATCTGCTCGACTGCGCGTTCTATATGCACGGCAAGTTCTACTACATCGACGAGGAGCTCAACGAGGGCAGCATCCCCTATGAAGAGATCCTGCCCAGGATCCGCGATTATGGATACAACGGCTATATGGCCTGCGAATACGAAGGACATCATTTCAGCATCGAGGAGAGCGCTGTTGAGCAGCTCCGCCGCTATGTTGCAATGACCAAAAAAATACTTGGATAAGGAGAATAACATATGAAGAACGGAAAGCTCCAGATCGGCATCATCGGCTGCGGCGGGATCGCTGAGTCCAAGCACCTGCCGTCTCTTGCACTTTTTCCCGACAAGTGCGAGATCGTCGCGTTCTGCGACATCATAATCGAGCGCGCCAGGGAAAAGGCCGCGCAGTACGGGACTGCCGGTGCGAAGGTCTATACCGACTACCGCGAACTGCTCAAGGACGAGAGCATCGACGTTGTCCACGTTCTCACGCCCAATGTTGCGCATTGCCCCATCACCGTAGCCGCGTTTGAGGCCGGAAAGCACGTCATGTGCGAAAAGCCGATGGCCGCGACCACGGAGGATGCGCAGAAGATGCTCGACGCCTGGAAAAAGTCCGGCAAGAAGTTTACCATCGGCTATCAGAACCGCTTCCGCCCCGACAGCCGCACGCTCAAGCGCGCATGCGATGAGGGAGCTCTCGGCGACATCTATTTTGCAAAGGCTCACGCCATTCGCCGCAAGGCCGTTCCGACCTGGGGTGTATTTCCCAACAAAGCCCTTCAGGGCGGCGGTCCGCTGATCGACATCGGTACTCACGCCCTTGATCTGACGCTCTGGATGATGGACAACTATGAGCCGGAGAGCGTCACGGGCTCCGTTTTCCAGAAGCTGAAGGACAATCCGGACGGCAACGTCTTTGGCCCCTGGGATCCCGAGACCTATGAGGTCGAGGATTCCGCTTTTGGCTTTATAAAGATGAAGAACGGCGCCACAATCTTCCTCGAGGCTTCCTGGGCCCTGAATGTCAGCCAGTCCAGGGAGGCGGCAACGACGCTCTGCGGCACCATGGGCGGCGCGGAGCTCATCCCCAAGGGGCTTGGCACCAATTTTGACCTCAGGATGAACAGCACCAGATATGGCCGCCTTGTTGACGAGGACGTCACGCTCAAGACGGACGGCGTTGCGTTCTTCGACGGCAGCGGAGACGGCGAACCGCAGGTGCTCGAGTGTGAGCAGTGGCTCAATGCGGTCCTGAATGACGGCGAACCTCTGGTAAAGCCGGAGCAGGCGTTTACTGTTACAAGGATCCTGGATGCGATCTACCGCAGTGCTGCCACCGGAAAGGAAGTCATCTTTGATTAACGGGAGGAAAACGCAATGAAGCTCGGATTCATAACCTCCATTCTCGACGGATGGAATTTTGACGAAGTCATCGACGTCGCTTCTGAAATGGGATACAAGTGCCTTGAAGTGGCGTGCTGGCCGAACGGCAAGGCGGAGCGCCGCTATGCCGGCGTGTGCCATATTGACGCCGCAAACCTGACGGATGAGGATGTGCGGCATATAAAGTCCCGCTGCGGCGAGACCGGCATTGAGATATCCTCCCTCGCTTATTATCCGAACACGATAGCTCCCGGCGAAGCCGGGGAGGCCGCGCGCAAACACCTCATAAAGGTCATTGAGGCATCCGCAAGACTGGGCGTAAACATGGTCACGACCTTTATCGGCCGCGACCAGACAAAGACCGTTGACGAGAATATGGAGCTTGTCGCCCGGTATTGGCCGCCCATAATAGCAAAGGCTGAGGAACTCGGCGTCAGGATCGCCATCGAGAACTGCCCGATGTATTTCGGAGAGGATCAGTGGCCCGGAGGACAGAATCTCTTCACCTCTCCTGCCAACTGGCGCAGGATATTCGAGATACTGCCCAGCGATAATCTTGGCATAAACTTTGACCCCAGCCATTTCGTGCTTCAGATGATGGACTATGTAAAGCCGCTGTATGAGTTCAGGCATAAGATATTCCACATCCATTGCAAGGACATGCGTCTCTATCCCGAGCGCATCGATGAATACGGCATTTTTGCCTATCCCGAGAAGTTTATGGAACCCAAGCTGCCCGGCCTTGGCCAGGTCGATTGGGGCAGGTACTTCTCCGCACTGGGAGATATCCGCTATGACTCGTTTGTCTGCGTGGAGGTTGAGGACCGTGCGTTTGAGGGCAGCCGCGAGCGC
>CAKSWM010000072.1 GCA_934511545.1 uncultured Oscillospiraceae bacterium
GAGCTGGAACTGATAGGTATACAGAAGGCCGGACTTTCCGGTCGTTCCGAGCTCAACGATGGTGGGGGTCATCGTCTGGGCGGTCTGGGACATGAAGTCCTGATAGACCAGGCCCTCCTCATACCAGCGGGTCATCATCTCGGTAAAGTCATACCAGCCCTGCTCCAGCGGACCGTATTTGACGGTGCCGTCGATCTGGAAGAACGGCTTGTAGTCGCGTGCGTCGGAAACATATGCCGCAACATCGTAGCCTGCGCAGAGATAGTTATAATACGGCATGCCGTAATTCGTCAGGTGCAGGCCCGCGGTCGCGCCCTTTTCGGTCTTGAAGGCGCGCAGCACGTTTTCATAATCCTCGTAGGTCCTGGGGATCTCCATTTCCAGATCCTCCAGCCAGTCGCCGCGTATCGCCGGTCCCTGGGGAATATTCTCTGAAACGGTGAGGATATATATGCCGTATATGTTGCCGTCGTCCGCCACGGTGTCCTTGGTATAGACCTCGGACGTGAGACGTTCTCTGGCATAGTTGGGCATGTAGTCGTTGATAATATCCGTCAGCTCAAGCGATATGCCCTCGTCGCACATCAGGGCAAGGCCGCGGGGATAGAACTGCTCCACCGCGCTCATTATATCCGGATATTCTCCGCCGGCAAACATCGCGCCGAGCTGGGCCGAGGCCGTGGCGTCCGTTGACAGCATATACTCGATATGTACGCCGGTGAGCTCCTCGAGCTTCTTCTGTCCGAGCGTTACCTCGCCGCCGGTCACGTTCGTCTCCATTGCGGACATGGTGCGCCAGACGGTCAGCTCGTTTTCTCCGGCGATGGGATAGGTGAATACCTCATCCTCCGGCTGGTCTTCGGGTCCCGGTTCGTCCGGCGTCGGGGCTTCGGGCTCCGGTGTGGCGTTTTCCTGCGGGGCTTTGGTCTGTTCCGTCTCCTTTTCTCCTCCGCAGGCTGTGAGGAGCGTAAGCAGCATAAGCAGCGCCAGGACAAATGCCAGGGTTCTTCTTTTTTGCATGTTCGAGTTCCTCCTTTTCATTCTCACATCGGCATTCATTTTTTACCAATGCATTATGAATATAATACAGGCAACCCCATCAAAATGTCAACAAAATGATTGGTTTTACAAGTCTAATTAGGTAACTATTACAAAATCATTTGAACAATTTGTTAACAACGCCCGTTTTTTGGATACGAAATGAATAAACCTCACGATGCCCGCCGCCCGCGGGGCTGACAAAAAAAGGGCCCGCCAGCGACCGGTGATCCGATCGTCCGCGGGTCCTGTATGATCCGTCCGTTTTTTTATCCTACGCGCGACATATAATACCGCGCGGCCGCGCTGTCCACAAGCACCGCGTCACAGGCGCGGTTTGCAAGCTCCTCAAAGCAGCCCGACGTGCCGGAGGCCAGGCGGCTTATGCTCGCCAGTCTTTCCGTCAGCTTCGGGTTTTCCTCAAGCACGCGGGAATAGACCTCCGCCGCGCCCATGGAGAGATATTTCCCCTTCAGCGAACGCCAGCTTCGCAGGCCGTCCGCCGCGCGCGCGACAAGCACAAAGCTCACGTCCATATACGGCTGCGTCACAACGACTCCATCCGCCGACGCGCCGTCGTAAAGGCCGCCCCAGACGGCGTCCACATTGCCGCTGAGCAGTTCGCTGGAGAGATTTGAAACGTCTATCGGCTGGAGCTTCAGCTTCCAGCCGAGCAGAGAGCAGACCTCGCGGGCAAGGTCGATGTCAAAGCCGGTATAGCCGCCGTTTTCCTCATAGGACATCGGCGCGGCTCCCGGTGAAAAGCCGAGGATGAAGTCGCGCTCCGGAATGCCCTCAAAGGCATCCAGCGCCGCGGCGTCCTCTGTTATGGTGGTCTCGTCCTCGCCGAACCAGCGGACGGCAAGCGCCTTGACCGTGCCCTGCGCCGCAAGCACCTTCAGCGCCGCGGGGACATATTCGCTGAGCTTGTCGCCCTCGCGGAAGGCGATCACGAAGCCGGACTTTTTCAGGGTGCCTATGACCTCGTATCCAACGGCGTCCGACTTGCCGCAGGCGGAGAGGGAAAGCGTCAGGCAGACGGCCAGAAGCAGCGCCGCCAGGCGCGGGAATATGTGTTTCTTCATTCGGCCGCTCCTTTCCAAAAAATTGCGGGGCGTTTTCGCCCCGCAATTATATTATGTATCCCGGCTCAAAGCAATACGCTTCGGCCAGATTTGGTCAATCTGACGTTATAAAATCTCAGACCTGGCCGCTTCCGTAGCGCGAAAGGAACTGCCGCGTGCGCTCCTCGCGCGGGTTGTCGATCACCTCGCGCGCGGGACCGGCCTCGACTATCACGCCGCCGTCCATGAAAATGACCTTGTCGGCAACGTCGCGCGCAAACGCCATCTCGTGAGTCACGATTATCATCGTCGTGCGTTTGTCCGCCAGGCCCTTGATAACGCGCAGCACTTCCCCGGTCAGTTCGGGATCGAGTGCGCTCGTCGGCTCATCAAAGCAGAGGATGTCCGGCTCGAGCGCAAGAGCGCGGGCAATGGCAACGCGCTGCTGCTGCCCGCCGGAGAGCTGGTGGGGATAATGCTCCGTGCGGTCGCCGAGTCCCATCTGTTCCAGAAGCCCGTGCGCCCGGGAGTCGATCTCCGCGAGTATCTCCCGCCGGTTCTGCTTGTAGTCCGGGCGCTCCTTTGCCAGAAGCTCGGAAGCCAGCTTCACGTTTTTCAGCGCCGTATACTGCGGGAAGAGATTGAAGCTCTGGAAAACGAGGCCGAAATGCAGGCGCTTTTTGCGTATTTCGGCATCCGTATTGGCCGTCGGGTCCTGCGCGTCGAATATGACCTTTCCGTTTACGAGTATCTGACCGCCGTTGGGCTTTTCCAGAAAGTTCAGACAGCGCAGGAGCGTCGTCTTGCCGCTGCCGGAGGACCCGATGATGGATATGACCTCGCCCTGTTCGAGCGAGAAGTCGATGTTTTTCAGCACCTCTAGCTTATCGAAGGACTTTTGCAGACCGCGAACCTCAAGAACTGGCATATCGTAACCTCCTTACGCCCTGAAATAGTCCAGCTTTTTTTCTCCCCAGCCGAGCAGCAGGGTCAGAACGCCGGTGAATACAAGGTAGTATATTCCCGTGAAGAACAGCGGCCACACCGCGCCGGATATGCCCTGGGAGCCCTTGAGAAAGGCCTGTCCGGCCCAGATTATCTCCTGAAGAGCAATGATGCGCGAAAGCGATGTGTCCTTGACAAGGGTTATGAACTCGTTGCCCATCGGCGGGATGATGCGCTTTATCATCTGCAAAAGCGTCACCCGGAAAAATATCTGCCCCTTTGTCATGCCGAGGACCTGTCCGGCCTCCTGCTGGCCCTTGGGCACGCCCTGTATGCCGCCGCGGTAGATCTCCGAAAAATAGCAGGCATAGTTGATTATGAAAGCGGCCGCGCTTGCAATGAAGCGGCCGGTCTCGCCGCTGCCCCACAGGTTCCTGCCCATCACAAGTCCGGGGAAATAATAGATGATGAGCAGCTGGAGCATGAGCGGCGTTCCGCGGAACACCCACACGACGACCTTGACGATCAGCGAGACGGGGCGGAACCAGAGGCAGAAGCGCGCCGCGGCCGTCTTTTCGCCGCGCCGCCTTCCGATGCGGCGGCCGAGCCGCGCGAACGGCGCCCACGAGCTCATCGAACCGAAGGAGATCACCAGACCCAGCGGCAGTGCGCCGACGAGAGTCACGATAAAGAGCTTCAGCGTCTGCACGAAGCCGGTGTTGAGCGAATTTATTACTATCGGAGCTTGTTCGAGAAAGGTTTCCATAGGGTTTTTCCCGCCTTGTTATATTTGTTTTAACCGGGCAAAAGCAGGGGGCGGCTTCTCCGCCCTCTGCTTTTGCATTATTTGATCTGCTCGGGCGAAGTGAATCCGCCCTCTGTTTTTCGGCTGCTTATCTATTCTATATTGCCGTTAATAAACGTTACTGAGCGATGACCGCCGCCTGAACGCCGTACTTCTCGGCGCAGGCCATAAGGCTGCCGTCGGCATAGGCCGCTGCCAGGAACTCATTGAGCTTCGCTGCAAGGTCGCTGCCCTTGCGGAAGCCGACGCCGTACTCCTCGCTGTTGAGGCCGACGGTGTAGGTCAGCTGGGAGTATCCGGTGTTCCCGCCCACCATCGCGGCTGCCATCAGGGAGTCGATAACTGCGGCGTCGGAGGTGCCGGCGGCGACCTCCATCAGAGCGTCAGCCTGGGACAGGACGGGAGTGTACTGATAACCGAGGGCGGAGACCTCCGCCTCGCCGGCGGACCCGGCTTCGACCGCGAAAACGAGATCGGCGCAGCTCTCGACGGTCTGATAATCACCGGCCTTGTCGGCGGGAACGATGACGACCTGTGCGTTGTTGCAGTATGCGTTGGAGCACTCCATCGCGCTCATTACTTCGTCGGTGAGGGTCATGCCGTTCCAGACGCAGTCAATGGTCTTTCCGTCAAGCTCGAGGACCTTGTTGTCCCAGTTTATCTCGACGAACTCGACCTCAACGCCGAGCCTCTCGGCAAAGGCCTTTGCCATATCCGCGTCAAAGCCGATCCAATCGCCGTTTTCGTCCCTGTAATCCATCGGCTCGAAGTCGGTTATACCGACGACCAGCTTGCCCTTTCCGAGGACATAGGCCAGGTCGCTCTCGGCAACGTCGGTGTCGGTCGCGGGTCCCACAGGCTCGGCCGGGATGTCGGAGTCGGAAGCGGGCTCCTGCGGCTCATCGGAGGGAGCGTCGGTCGCGGGTGCATCCGCAACATCGGAGGGAGAAGCGGGTTCGTCCTTGCCGCCGCAGGCGCACAGTGCAAAGCACATTACCAGCGCAAGCAGAAGCGCGATCATTCTGTTCATTGTTTTCATTTCGTTCTTATCCTTTCCAGATCGTTGATATATGGGAAAGAGAGGGGGATCGTCCTCTGCCTTCGTTGTATTAGCATAATAACACACTACCGAGATAAAGCAAGAGTTTTTTTGCTCATCTCCGCTATTTTTACGTTATGAACAAATATTCCTCTCCAAAGAGCCGTATAATGTGATATTTGCCGGGACATTTTTCACACATTTTTAATCCTTTTCTCTTTCTGCGCGGTTATAATTGCGATATAATAACGCAGGAAAGCGGCAGCTGCCGGCCCCGCGCCGTTTCAGGCGTGCGGTCCGGCGCTCTTCGACTCAAACGGAGGGGGAAACACGATGAACAAAAAAGCGCTCGTCATCGAGGATGACATCAATATTGCCGATCTGCTCCGGCTGTACCTTGAAAAAGAGGGTTTCGAGGTCTCTATCGCCGGGGACGGGAAGACCGGTCTTGAAAAATTTGAAAAATTCCAACCCTCCGTCGTTCTTCTGGACATAATGCTGCCCGTCATGGACGGCTGGCAGGTCTGTTCGGAGATACGCAAAACGAGCAGGACGCCCATTATCATGCTCACGGCCAAGGGTGAGACTAACGACAAGGTCACCGGGCTGGAGATGGGCGCGGACGACTATCTGACCAAGCCCTTTGAGGTCAAGGAGCTGCTCGCGCGTATCCACGCGGTCATGCGCCGCACGGACGGCGACGGACACCCCGCGGAGAAAAAGCTCACCTTCGACAAGCTCGTCATAAACCTCGACTCATACGAGCTTATCGTGGACGGAAAAAAGATCGACACGCCGCCCAAGGAGATGGAGCTGCTTTATCATCTCGCGTCCTCGCCGAACAGGGTATATACCCGCAACCAGCTTCTCGACGAGGTCTGGGGCTTCGACTATTTCGGCGATTCGCGCACCGTGGACGTCCACATCAAGCGACTGCGCGAAAAGCTCGAGGGCGTTTCCGACAAATGGTCGCTCAAGACGGTCTGGGGCGTCGGATATAAATTTGAAGTCACGGAAGGCTGATGCGCTTTGAATAAGAGCCTCTATTTCAGAAACTTTATAATAACGGCGGCTCTGGTGCTGGTCAGCTTTCTGATAATCGGCATGGTTTTCGTCTTTCTCGCGCGCGGCTTCGTCATCAGCGAGAAAAAGGACTCCCTGCGCAGCGTCGGAACGGAGGTCGTGCATGTCGCCTCCGCCTTCGAGCGCGAGGGTGAGCTTTCGGACTGGGCGCTGAGGATGCACCTGAGTTCCGTGGCGCATATAACCGGCAACCAGATATTCATAACCGACTCGACGGGCTGCGTCGTCTCCTGCTCCGATATGGACATCGTGTGTTCCCATCTCGGCAAATATGTTGACCTGAGCATACTGGACTATGTTGACCAGAATGGCGGATACGAACAGATATCCACCCTCGGCGGGCTGCTGAAAACCACTTATTATATTGTCTCGATGCCGATACAGGGCAGCAACGGTTCGACCATCGGCTATGTGTTCACGGGGTCCGACAGCACGCGCGTCGTCGCCGCGTGGTATGCTTTCATGCTGCTGTATCTGATCGTTGCGCTGTGCATAATGCTCATTGCAATGGTCATATCCTTCTTTGCATCTAAGTATGAGGCCAAGCCGCTCAACGACATGGCCGCCGCCGCACACCGCTTCGCGCACGGCGATTTTGTCGTCCGCGTTGAGGACGAGGGGCGTGAGGACGAGATCGGGGAGCTTACGCGCGCGTTCAACAGTATGGCCGATTCCCTCGAGCAGGCGGAGACCCGCCGCAGCGAGTTCATCGCCAACGTCTCCCACGAGCTGAAAACGCCGATGACCTCCATCGCAGGCTTTGCCGACGGCATCCTCGACGGTACGATACCGCCGGAGGATCAGCGCCGCTATCTTGCAACGATCTCCTCCGAGACGAAGCGGCTGTCCCGCCTTGTGCGCAGCATGCTCGACCTTTCAAAGCTCCAGACAAAGGACGTCCGCGAGCTGCGCGAGCAGAGCTTCGACATCAACGAGCTGCTTCTGCGCACGCTGCTGAACTTTGAAACAAAGATAAACGAGCGGCAGCTCGACGTTGACGTACAGCTGCCCGAGGATTCCATCACCGTCTGCGGCGACAGCGACGCGATCACCCGCGTGGTATATAACCTTCTGGATAACGCGGTCAAATTCGCCCGCGAGGGCTCGACGATAACGCTCGGGCTCTGGAAAACGGGGCAGAAGGCTTTCGTCTCCGTCAAGGATGAAGGCGAAACGATACCTCCGCAGGAGCTGGCGCTCATCTTCGACCGCTTCCACAAGACCGACCGCTCGCGCAGTCTCGACCGGGACGGCGTCGGACTCGGACTGTATCTGGTCAAAACCATCCTCAACAACCACGACGAGGATATCACCGTGACCAGCGAAAACGGCGTGACGGAGTTTGTTTTTACGCTGACGCTGAAAACGTAAACATATTCGATTCGTTTTTTCTTTTTGCTTTACCAGGCTTGTTTCCTTCGGAGAGGTACTTTTCTTGCTCGCTTCCTTCTATTCTTATCTTTAGCTTTACCAAGCTTGTTTCTCTTTCAGAGAGACATACTTTTCCGCTTGTCCGGAAAAGTATGCAAAAGGGACACACAAGGGGGACTCTTACAG
>CAKSWM010000073.1 GCA_934511545.1 uncultured Oscillospiraceae bacterium
AAAATTCCTTTATGGAGTTCATGGAAGAGTTCATAACGCGGGAAGAAAACCGCTGCTATATCTGGGAGGAAGAGGGCGAATGGCTCAGCGCCCTGCGCGTTGAACGCCTTGAAGGGTACTGGTTTCTTGAGGCACTTGAAACTCGGCCGGACAGAAGAAAGCGCGGATATGCCGAAAGGCTGATGATCGCGGTAGTGCAGCGCCTTCGCGGATACGGCCGCGTTATCATCCGAGATTCAGTTTCAAAAAACAATGTGGCTTCGATAGCCCTGCACAGAAAATGCGGTTTTTTCATAGAGACGGAAAATGGCGCGGACTATCCGGGCGGCGAGCCGGATGCGGGCTGCTATGGTATGGCGTATTTCTAAGAGTAGATCAAAAACGGCGCTCCTGTCAAACCGACAGGGGCGCCGTCTGCTGTTATGCGCTGTTTACAGATCCGCACCCTCGGGAGGTGTGCCGACCATGGGATAGGAGTTGTCGTAGGTGTAATACGGTTGGGGGGTCTGCGGCCAGTACAGGCGCGGGATCCTCTGGTCATAGGGACGGTAGAAGGTCGTCGGGCCGTCGGCATATTCGACCCACTTGTCGCCGGGCTTCGGCCAGCCCTTGAAGTCGGGCTTGAACCAGTCGGGCTCTCCGGCCGTCCAGCTCTTGCGGTAGTCGGAGACAAAGGTCGTGAATACCTGAAGATTGCGTATGCGCCATTTGCCGTCCTCGCAGATGAACTCGGCGGCGATCTGGTTTGCGTTCCAGCTTGCCTTGGGGCCATCGTCCGTGGGATAAGCTTCCCAGCCGAAAGAGCTCCAGAGACCCTTTGCCGTTTCGCCGTCTCCCGCGACAACGATGCAGGGCGTCAGGCTGTTCATCTCGATGTGAGCGCCGGGGATCTCCTCGCCCATGTAATAATGGTCGCGGAGCAGCCTTTTGATGTTTTCCTTGCTCTTATAAACGCCGAATTTGAAGATCTCAAAGGAAATCTCAACGCTGTCGGCAAATTCCTCGACGCAGGCGTCGGCGTCCTTGCCCTGGAAGGCGAAGAGGAAACGGTTGAGTGTGTTCTGCACCTGCATGCAGGCGTCGGCACGCTTGAGCTCCAGCTCGAGCTTTTTGCGTCCCTCGACTATTTTGGTCTCAAGCTCCATTATTCTGGCTTCGAGTATATCGTTCATAGCTGTATCCTCCTCTCCTTATGCTTTCAGCGCGCCGACGACGGGGTCGGAACCCTCATAGGTGTCGTATGCCTTCGGCGGCTTCGGCCAATAGGACAGCGTGCCCTGCGGGTCATATTCCTTTGTATAAGTCGGTTCCGCGCTCGGTCCGCCGGTGAAGGAATCGACAACGCTGCGGTCGCGGACGACGGTGAACCATTCGTCTTTCTTCTCAACATCGGTCCAGGAATCATAGAAGCCGATCTGGAAGGTGCGGAAATACTGCATGTGCCAGATCTTCCAGGCACCGTTCTCGTTTATGAACTCAACGGCGAACTTGCCGTATACCCAGGACGAACGGACCTTGTGTCCGCGCTCTTCCTCGGTCTCCTCGATATCGGCATCCGCGCGGTCGAGGGGAAATGCCTCGTGTCCGGGGCTGAGCCAGACGCCCTTTGCAGTTTTTCCGTCGCCCGCGACTTCGATGACGGGGGTGGAGACGGCGTGCTCGTGCAGAACGCCATAGCCCTTTCCGTCGAAGGCGGCGCAGTATTTCTTATAGAAATCGGATATTTTTGCCTTGCCGGTGTAAACGCCGAAGCCGGCTATTTCAAGAGAAGTGTCGTCTCTGTCGGAGAAATAGCTGAGAACGCGGTTATACATCATGTAGCGGGCATAAAAGGTGTACTTGCCCATGAGATTGTTTATGTCTATTATCGCCTGGGCCCGATTGACGCCATGGGTGACTTCGGCCTCGAGCGAATCGATCATGCTCTCGAGACGGTCGAGCTGTGCATCGTAATAACTGAGCTTCATATTCTGTAACCTCCCTTAACCGTCGATTTCATAGCCTTCAAACGGAGCGCCGACGACGGGCTGAGTGCCCTCGTAGGTCTCGTAAGGCTCGGGCGGCTGCGGCCAGGGCTTCATCTGCTCCCATGCACGGTATTCCTGGAAGAACGTGGTGGGTCCGGCGTAGTCTGCCGTGGGCATCCCCTTGTCGGCGGGAGGCGCTTCCTCGCCCTCCTCCGGCTCGGGCGGAGCCATCATTTTGGGAGCGCCGTCGGACCATTCGTGATCCCATGCGGAGATAAAGGTGGACATGCCGTGATTGTGCCAGACCTTCCATACGCCCTCTTCCTTGCAGAATTCGCAGGCGGGGGTCATCCAGATCCAGAAGCCGCGGTGGCCCTTTTCGTCGGTGCCGCTGCCCTCTGCGCCGTTGGAGATGAAAACGCCCTTGGCGGTCTCGCAGTCCTCGGCGACTTCTATGATGGGAGTGCAGAGCGGGTGCTCGGCCATGAAGAGGCCCATGCCATCCGTGAAGCTCTCGTCTCTGGCGGATTCCTCGTTGTCGCCCTGGTGGCCGACGGCATAAAGCTTGTGAACGGCGTCAATACCGTCACACAGACCCATGGGGCCGATCTCGGCGCGGACTGTTGGGGTGTTCATAGCATAGGACGCCATGCTCCAGAGATGCTTGTTTCCGGCGTGGCGGTATGAATAGCGTGTTGTTGCGTTGAACGCTTCGGTATAGGCCATAACATGCTCGATCTTTTTATGCAGCGCGGACAGAGTGTCCTCAAGACGCGCTTCAAGCTGATGCAGCCTTTCCTCCTGAGTCATAGGGTTTGCCTCCTTTTTTGCAGATATGTCAATTTTACCGGAAATACCCTGCTCTGACAATGCATTTTTGTCATAAGTTTATTATAATATCGCATTGCTTTGGCTTTGCAGGTGAAAATTGAGCCGTGCGCCGGAGCGGCGAACGGTAATGTGAATAGCTTCCTTACTTATAAAAATGCTGCCCCATTATAAGTAATGGGGCAGCAAAAGAGAGTTATTTATTTTGCCTCGAGGACGATCTTTCCGGTGTATTCGCCGGCGTTGACGGCAGTTTCAACGCCGTCAACGGTCATGACAAGAGCCTTGCCCTCGGCAGCCTTAACGACAGCGCCCTCGGCGAGAACGAGCTTTGTGATATAGCTTGTGCCGGTGACGGTCCAGACGGACTTGCCGTCAAGCTCGACGATAACGCCGTTGTTGACAGTGGGAGCGGGGGTCTGAATGACGTTGGAGAGCTCCTCGCAGTTGGAGACGTCGATGCGGGTGACGCCGTCGTGATAGCGCTGGGTGGCGGAGCTGATAACGCCGGTGACTTTGGAGCTTATGAGCTTCATCTCCAGATTCTTGGCGCCCTGGAGTTCGTCGGCATTGTCCTCTGCTTCTTCTTCCTCGTCCTCCTTGGGCTTGCGGGACTCGACCAGGGTGTCGGTCAGGCCGTCGCCCTTGAGGCCGATCTCAAAGTGGGCGATATGGTCGCTGCGGCAGTTGGCCTTGAGGTTGGTGGAGGAGTTGAGGAAGTCACCGGTGATATCGCAGTCGGTGATATCGACAAAGACGTCCTTTTCGTGGTCGGCAACGGTCACATCGCGGCCCTCTTCGTATACGTCAACTTCGCCTCTCGGAGGAGCAAAGAAGGTGGCATGGCCGGGATCGTCGTTGTCCATGAGCTGGAGGATGACGCCGTTTTCGGCCTTGATGTCGGCATTATTCAGATGGATGTTGGTGTTTGATCCCTTGACGACGAAGGAGGAGCGGACGGTGTTCATGCTGGAATCCTTGACGGTAAGGTGGCCGTTGTTGTCGCGGAAGATCATCGCGCCGTAAAGGGTGCCCTTGACGACGGTGCCGTTGACATATTCGGCTCCGCCGCCGTCCTCGGTGTTCATGAGGATGGGATATCCGACGGAGAAAACCTTGCAGTTATCATAGCTGATGAAGCTGTCGCCGATGGAGAAAGCGCCGTAGCCGCGGGCGCGGGCGCCGGTGTGCTCGATAACGCTGTCCTTTATGTACAGGCGGTTGTGAATAACGCCGTCGATGGAGAAAACACCCCAGCCGTTGGAACGGAGATAGCAGTTGTTGTAGCGGACGGTGGCATTGTCGCACAGCTGAAGAGCACGGTTGGTGCCGCGGAGACCGAGCATCCATGCCGGCTGCATGCGGTCGGTGGCGGGGCTGCAATTGACGATGTGGCAGTTGTTGACGGTGACATCGCTCTCGCCGCCGAAGTGAACGGCACAGCGGGTAATGCCGGAGAACATGATGTCGCAGTTGTCCATGACGACCTTGGAATCGCCGATGCAGGTAATGCCTGCGCCCATGGCCATAAAATCGTTTCCGCCTGCGCCCTCGACGTCCATGCGGATGTTCTTTATGGTGACTTCGCTGTCACCGTCGATGACGATGCCGTTGAAGGATTCCTGGGTATCACAGATGGTGACGCCGTCGATGAGATTTCCGGTAACGGTTCCGCCCTGGAGCATTGCGGGGACGCACTCCTCGGTGACGACCCTGCCGTCCTTTATAACGAGCGCGGCGCGATAATCAACGGGCTTTGCCAGACGGCGGAAGAGGCCGCTGGGCGGCATCTGGTAAAAGTCGGATACGGTGAGGACGATATCGCCCTTATAGGTTCCCGGAGCGATGGCAACGCCGGTCCCGTTAATGGACATGGTCAGAGCCTTGCCCTCGGGTGCGGCGACGGAAGCGCCCTCTGCGATGGTGAGCTCGCGCAGAGAGGTGGTCTCCGCGACGGTCCATACGCCCTCGGTTACGTTTTTGATCATTGACATTTGGGTTCCTCCATTATTGATGATTTGCATACAAAAACTATTATACTCCGCCAAAAACGTTGAACGCAAGGAAAAAACCATACTTAAAATGCATATCGTGATGAGCAAAAGGAATCAGCGGATGCATAAACCGCGCGCTTTGAGGGATGATAACGAAAAAAACGGAGGTGCGGAAGATGAGCGAGTATAAGCCCACGGCCGGAAAACTGGCGTCGCTTCTGGAGTCGGAGCCGCGGCTGAAGGAACTTCTGGAAAAATCGATCAGAGCGGCGGCAAAAGAAAATCCGGATCCGCGCACGAACCCGGTACGTTCGCTTGAGGACTATTTTCATTTTATCGACAGGTGCAGCGGCTCTATGCCCTGGGATCTGCTGGACGGGGCGGAGGACGACGGCGTCTACGACCGCATAGATCAGGGACTCAACTATTTTTACTTTCTCAATGACCGGCCGCTCGCAGAGCTGGACGGACGCGGGCTTTACAATGCTTCGGTGCAGTACGTCGGGGCCTACCGCAGCTGGCTTGTTGAGTTCGCGCGGGGGTGGGGAGAGTATCTCAGCCGGCCGGAAACCTGGGGGGATGAGTATCTTGCGCTTGCCCGCTCGGACGAACGCTTTGGTCTCGGCAAAGGTTGGTATGAGTCTCCCGATAACTGGCACAGCTTCAACGACTTTTTCGCCCGGCGCCTGTCGTCCCCGGCGGTGCGGCCGATCGCCGCGGAGGGAGACGACAGCGTCGTCTGTTCTCCGGCGGACTCAACGCCCTGCGGTGTCTGGAAAATTGATGACGACAGCAAAATTATCTGTAGTGGAGAGAAAAACGTGAAATCGCAGAATTTTGCCTCAGTCTGCGATCTGCTGGGTCCGGACAGCCGTTACCGCGAAAGCTTCGCGGGAGGGAGCCTGACCCACAGCTTTCTGGATGTGCATGACTACCACCGCTATCATTTTCCCGTGAGCGGCAGGGTACTGGAAGCCGGCCTGATCCCTCAGGAGTGCGCTTCCGGCGGACTGACGCGCTGGGACGCGGAGCGCAGAAAGTATGTTCTGGACTCGGAGCTGCCGGACTGGCAGATGAACGAGACCCGCGGCTGCGTCGTCGTTGAGACGGAGAGAGGGCTTGCCGCGCTGCTGCCGGTCGGCATGTCGCAGGTGTCGTCCGTGAACTTCGGGCCGGATGTAAAGCCGGGGGCGCGGTTCAGAAAGGGCGACGAGCTGGGATGGTTCCTGTTCGGGGGCTCGGATTTTGTCATGGTGTTTCAGAAAAGTATGGGGTTTGAACTGACCGCCCGTGCCGGGGAGCATATACTCATGGGGCAGGAATACGGAAAACTGAAATAAAAAACTCCGGAGCCCGCCGGGCTCCGGAGTTTTTGGCGTCATACAAGAAATTCAACTATGAAAACCGCCGCACAGCCGAGGACGGAAACGAGGAAAAGGCTTGCGCCCTTCCAGGCGAGCACAATGTCCGCGATAAGCGCAGCTGCCGCCGAAATCGGGCTCTGCGTTGCGTCAAGGATCGCAGGAAAGGTCATAACGGAGAGCGTCACATAAGGCACATAGTACAGAAAAGAACGGATGAACCGGTTCTTGATATCGTGACGGATCAGCGTAAGCGGCAGTACACGGACCAGATATGTAACGGAGGCCATAACGAGAATGTAGAGATAGGGGCTGTATTTCACTGCTCGTCCTCCTTTCGCGGAAAAATGACAGCCGCCGCGGCGGAAATGACGACCGTCAGGAGTATTATTTTGAGTCCGGACGACATAAAGTCAAATATGGCCAGCCTGTTTAGCAGATAGCTCGACAGAAAGGACACGCCTATGACAAGGGCGATTATCCGGCTCTTTTTAGCAGGCGGGATTATGATCGCGATGAACATGCCGTAAAGCGCAACGCCCAGCGCGCTGAGTATGCGCGGCGGAAGAATATTGCCCAGCAGTACGCCGAGATATGTTCCGGCCACCCAGCCGGGCACGCCGAGCGAGACCATCCCGTAGTAATAAAACGGGTTGAGCTTTTCCGGGACGGCGACCGCGGCCCCAAAGTATTCATCCGTAATAAAAAATCCAATGATCAGACGATGGATAAAGCGCGTATCCTCCGAGAACTTCTGGCTGAGAGAGCAGGACATGAGCAGATAT
>CAKSWM010000074.1 GCA_934511545.1 uncultured Oscillospiraceae bacterium
GCTGGAGATGACGGGACGGATACCAGAAGCCGCCGCCGAGCTCGTGGATGTCGGCCTCGACCATGCCGCCGGCAACAGTGACCTGGGCAACTCCGCCAGCAGCCTTGGTCTCGATCCACTTGATGAAGTTATCGTCGGGACGCTGGTCGCTGGTGGTCCATGAGCACATATTGGGAGCGGAGAACAGACGGTTCTTGAAGGTCGTTCCCTTGATAGTCATCGGCTCAAAAAGCTTGGGATAATACTTGTTCATTTGGATATTCCTCCAATTAAATAATTGACAGTTTCACCTGCCGCCGGCCGGGCCGCGGGGGAGCCCTCTGAGCTTTGCGTCCCGGCAAAGCTTTCTGTGCCGGGTCTGCACTTCCCCGTTGACCGACGGTAAAACCCATTGATTATATTAACACAAAAAACGCCCGCCGCTCATCTAATTATTGCATCGCGTTATGCATAAAAGCCAAATATTTCATTGACTTACGGCATGATTCTATTTTATACTAATAAATAAATGCAATTTCACCTGCGTGGAGGCTATGTCATGACTCTCGAACAGATCAAAAACTTCATAGCTCTTGCGGATTTCCGCAATTTTACAAAGGCGGCGGAGCGCAACTTCATGAGCCAGTCGTCTCTGAGCCGCAGCGTTGCAAGTCTGGAAAACTCTCTCGGCATAAAGCTTCTCGAACGCGACACGCGGTATGTCACGCTGACGCAGGCCGGCGAATATCTGCGCGACGAGGGCAACCGCATCCTCGACGAGCTCTACATGCTGGAGGCCGTGCTCAAGGACATGTCCGAGGGCAAGATCGGCCACATGATGGCTTTTGTGCCGGATTTCTACTTTGCTCCGTTTTCCGACCGTTGCCGCAGCTTCCGCGACAGTTTCCCCAACGTTGAGGTCGAGCTCGAGGTCGAGCGCAGCTGGCAGATCCCAGAGCGCGTTGCAATGCGCGAAGCGGACGTCGGCCTCACCTTTGAACACGAGGTGGACTCCCCCGATCTCGAGGTCCGCACCATAATGAAGGACAGGCTCGCCGTTCTTGTGCCGGAGTTTCACCCGCTGGCGGAAAGGTCATCCGTTTCTCTCGGCGAATTCGAACCGAGCGAGATACTCTTCTTCGGCGATTCATCGTTCCAGGGCTCCGGAAACAGTTCCATCGTTCCGAGCCTGACGCTCGGACTTGACCATGCGCCGAAGTTCCATATCATCCGCTCCATGAGCACCGCGTTCCAGCGCATGTACGCCGGGCAGGGCGTCGTCGTCCTCCCGCGCGTCATCGGCCAGGCACAGTGCGCCATCGGAAACTGCCGGCTGCTCGAGCTGGACGAGCCGGATCTTGAATACAAGGTCGTGCTGGTATACCGGCGCGACAATCCCAATCCCGCGCTGAAAAATTTTATCGAGATGTTCCCAACAGTCGAATAAAGGTATATTTATCCCCGTTCCGGAAACAGATACCGGCGCGGGGATCGCCTTATGCAGGAAAGGACGGGAGCGGCTGTGCCGCTCCCGTCCTTATCGCAAAAAATCACTCGTCCAGCTTGAGGACAGCCATGAACGCCTCCGTCGGCATCTGCACGGTGCCGAGGGAGCGCATTTTCTTTTTGCCCTCCTTCTGCTTTTCAAGCAGCTTCTTCTTTCGGGTTATATCGCCGCCGTAGCATTTTGCAAGCACATCCTTGCGCATCGCCTTGACGGTCTCGCGGGCAATGATCTTGCCGCCGATCGCCGCCTGGATCGGCACCTCGAACAGCTGCCGCGGGATATTCTCCTTCAGCTTTTCGCAGATGCGCCGGGCCCTGCCGTAAGCCTTGTCCTTGTGCGCGATGAAGCTCAGCGCGTCCACCTGGTCGCCGTTGAGCAGCAGATTGACCTTCACAAGCTCGCTCACACGATAACCCTCCAGCTCATAGTCCAGAGAGGCATAGCCGCGGGTCTTTGCCTTGAGCGCGTCGAAAAAGTCATAGATAATCTCGTTGAGCGGCATCGAATAGCGCAGCTCAACAAGGTTCGTGTCCAGATACTGCATATCCGTGTATTCGCCGCGTCTGTCCTGACACATCGGCATTATGTTCCCGACATAGTCCGGCGGGGTTATGATGGAGACCTTTACGAACGGCTCGCGCGCCTCCAGTATCTGCGCGGGGTCCGGGAATGAATGGGGGTTGTCCACCCGCACGACCGTGCCGTCGGTCTTTGTGACCTCATAGATGACGGAGGGCAGAGTCGTTATGAGATCGAGGTTGAACTCGCGCTCGAGACGCTCCTGGATTATCTCCATGTGCAGCATTCCGAGGAAGCCGCAGCGGAAGCCGAAGCCGAGCGCAACGGAACTCTCCGGCTCGAAGGAGAGCGAAGCGTCGTTGAGCTGTAGCTTTTCCAGCGCCTCGCGCAGATCGCCGTACCGGCTGCCGTCCTCGGTGTATATTCCGCAGTATACCATCGCCTGTGCCGGGCGATAGCCGGGCAGAGCCTCCGCTGCGGGACGCGCGGCTTCGGTTATCGTGTCGCCGACCTGGGTGTCCTTGACGTTTTTTATGGAAGCCGTAAACCAGCCGACCTCTCCCGTCCTGACCTCCTGCGCGCTCTCCATGCCGAGAGGAAGCAGATAGCCGCAGTCGAGCACCTCATACTCTGCGCCGGATGCCATCAGCCTGACGCGCATACCGCAGCGCAGCACGCCGTCCATGATGCGGAAATAGACGATGACCCCGACATAGGGGTCGTACTGGCTGTCAAAGATCAGCGCCTTCAGCGGAGCTTCGGGGTCGCCCTTCGGCGCGGGAACGTTCTTAACGACGTCCTCGAGCACGGCGTCTATGTTGACTCCCTGCTTTGCCGATATCTCCGGCGCATCCTCGGCCGGGATACCGATTATATCCTCGATCTCGCCCTTGACGCGCTTGGGATCCGCCGCGGGAAGGTCGATCTTGTTTATGACCGGCAGTATCTCGAGATCGTGCTCGAGCGCAAGGTATGTATTTGCGAGAGTCTGCGCCTCGACGCCCTGTGCCGCGTCAACGACGAGCACGGCGCCCTCGCAGGCCGCCAGTGAACGGCTGACCTCATAGTTGAAGTCAACATGACCCGGCGTGTCTATCAGGTTGAGGGCATAGGTCTGTCCATCTCCGGACTGGTAATTCAGACGGACGGCGCGCGCCTTGATCGTAATGCCGCGCTCCCGCTCAAGCTCCATATTATCAAGTATCTGGTTTTCCATATCGCGCTCGGCAACGGCTCCGCAGGCCTCGATGAGGCGGTCGGACAGCGTTGACTTGCCGTGGTCAATGTGGGCGATTATGGAAAAATTACGAATGTTCTCCTGTGGCGTCATATGTTTTCGGTTTGCCCTTTCTTCGTGTTTTCGAGCATAAGCTCGGCTTCATCGGCGAGACGGCGCAGTCTTTCGGCAAGCTCTGCCAGAGCCTTGCTCCCCCCGTCATGAACAGGCCCCGCATTATCCGTTCTGCCGAGCAGGTAGTCTGCGGGGACCCCATAATAGTCACAGGCGCGGCATACGAACGCAAGCCCCGGCTCGCGGGCTCCGTTTTCGTAGTGGGACAGAAGCGCCTGACTTATCTTCAAATCGGCCGCTGCCTTTCTCTGGCTCAGCCCGCGTTCCTTGCGCAGAGAAGACATCGTCCTTGAGAATTGGGTCTCTATCTTCTACACCCCCGAGGTATTTTTTGATTACACATCGTATTATAACGGTGCGTCCGGCCTTTGTAAATACTAATATCTTGACTTTTTATCTGATTGTGCTAAAGTTAGTTCGAACAACAAACACGGAGGCTGAAATCATGTTTGACAAACTTATAGAAAAGCTCAAAGTGACTCCGCGCACGATCGTCTTTACCGAGGGTCCCGATGCGCGTATTCTCGAGGCCGCTTCCAGACTTCTTGCCCAGAATATCATGGGCGTTATCCTCGTCGGCGGTGTCGATGAGGTCAAGGCTGCCGCCGAGGCAGGCGGATTTGACATCTCTGGCGCCGAGATCATCGACCCCACCACCTATGAAGGCATGGACGAAATGGTCGAAAAGATGGTCGAAATGCGCAAGGGAAAGATGAGCGCAGAGGACTGCCGCAAAAACCTGCTCAAGGGCAACTATTTCGGCACCATGCTCGTCAAGATGGGCAAGGCCGACGCTCTTCTGGGCGGAGCGACCTATTCCACGGCGGATACCGTCCGTCCCGCTCTCCAGCTGGTCAAGACCAAGCCCGGCAACAAGAACGTATCCTCCTGCTTTATCATGGTCCGCACCCACGAGGACGGCACCGATGAGCGCCTGTGTATGGGCGACTGCGCTATCCAGATCGATCCCGACGAGGACGCCCTGGTCGAGACCGCTCTCGAGTGCGCCAAGACCGCAAAGATCTTCGGCATCGATCCGAAGGTCGCTTTCCTGAGCTACTCCACCAAGGGCTCCGGCAAGGGCGAAGCGGTAGACAAGGTCCGCAATGCCTGCGAGAAGGCAAAGGCCGCCGCTCCCGAACTCGCCATCGACGGCGAGATGCAGTTCGACGCCGCCGTCTCCCCCGTCGTCGGACAGCTCAAGTTCCCCGGAAGCAAGGTCGCGGGATATGCCAACACCTTCATCTTCCCCGAGATCCAGTCCGGCAACATCGGCTACAAGATCGCTCAGCGGCTGGGCGGCTTCGATGCCTACGGCCCCATTCTTCAGGGCCTGAACGCCCCCATCAACGACCTTTCCCGCGGCTGCAACGCCGACGAGGTCTACAAGATGGCCATCATCACCTGTGCGCTCGCATAAATCATCCGAAAACGCTTTTTGCCGCATATATACCGCGGCAGTGAGCGGTTCCATACATAGTTTTGCGAGACTGCTTAAAAACACTGTGCGGCTCCGGGAATTTCCGGAGCCGTTTTCAGACGGAGGCGCCATGGACAGAGAATACTATATGCGCCTGGCGCTCGAGCTTGCGCGCCAGGCCGGAGAGGGCGGTGACGTTCCCGTCGGCTGCGTCATCGTAAAGGACGGAGAGGTCATCGGCCGCGGTCAGAACCGCCGCGAGCGCACCGGCTCCGCGCTCGGCCACGCGGAGATCGAGGCGATACACGAGGCAAATCTTGCCCTGGGCGATTGGCGGCTGGACGGCTGCGAGATATATGTCACGCTCGAGCCTTGCCCGATGTGCGCCGGAGCTATCATGAATTCGCGCATTTCGGTGCTCGTCTACGGCGCGCGTGAGGCGCAGACGGGTTCCTGCGCAAGCGTCCTCAATCTTTTCGAAGAGAATTACCCCTCCCGGCCCGCGATCTATGCCGGGGTGCTCGCAGAAGAGAGCGCGTCCCTCCTGCGCGAGTTTTTCCGCGGAAAAAGATAAACAGCAAAAAGCGGGCCCGGCTCCGTTCGTTCAGGAACGGAGCCGGGCCCGGAATTTTTTCATCCCAGAGCAACATCGAGTATCATCATAAGCGCAAAGCCGACCGCGGCAAAAACGGTGCCTATGTTCATGTGTTCGCCGCCCTGAGCCTCGGGTATCAGTTCTTCCACGACAACATAGAACATCGCTCCCGCGGCAAAGGAGAGGATAACCGGCAGCGCGGGCACGACCAGCGCGGTCAGAAGCATCGTAATGAGCGCACCGAGCGGCTCCACAATACCGGAAAGCACGCCATAGCCGAACGCGCGGCGCCGGGACATGCCGCTCCCGACCAGCGGCATCGAAATAACGGCTCCCTCCGGAAAGTTCTGTATCGCGATGCCTATCGTCAGCGCAAAAGCTCCTGCCAGCGTCATCACCGAGCCGCTGGACTCTATTCCCGCGAACACAACGCCAACGGCCATGCCCTCCGGTATGTTGTGCAGCGTTACGGCGAGCACCAGCATCGTGGATTTGCCGAGCTTTGACATTCTGCCCTCCGGCTTATCCGAATCCATGTGCAGATGCGGTATCAGGCTGTCCAGCAGCAGCAAAAATCCTACGCCAAGCAGAAATCCTCCTGCCGCGGGCAGCCAGCCCGTTCCCCCCGAGGACAGCGACATATCTATCGCGGGGATTATCAGCGACCAGACCGAGGCCGCTATCATAACGCCGGAGGCAAAGCCCAGCATCGCTTTCTGTATGCCGGGACGCAGCTCCCCGCGCAGGAAAAAAGCCATCGACGCGCCCAGCGACGTTCCAACCAGAGGCAGCAGTATCCCCGCCGCCACCATCAATGTTTCACTCATATCATATCCTCCATGAAAAACCCGTGACACAGCTCGGGTTATATGTTATAATCTCTTGTACACCTATCATATTCCGCGGACGCAGATTTGACAATCCACTTTTTGAAAGGAGACTCTGCCACATGGCTCTGCAAAGCGAAAACGGCTCCATATCCTCCGCCGCTCCGGAGGTGCAATACGAAAGCTTCGAGGTCCGCATGGCGTTTCAGGCCGGATATGCCCAGTACCGTGAGTGGACCAGCGGCACGACCTTCCACAGCGGCATAGGATATTTTCACCCCTTCGGGCAATGCCGCTACTATATGGGCGATACCGACATCGCAGAGGCAAAGGACTTTCCCCTCTCCGGATATTTCAGCGAAGGCTGGGAAAAGGATTTCTGCGAGATGGGCTTTGCCATATACCGCCTGCCAGACGGCGACATCTATGCCTACGACGGTATCTTCGGAGCGCTGATAAAGGGCACCGAAGGGCTGGGTCTTGACGTTCCCTCCTTCCGCAACGACATTCTCATAAACGTCGTTGTCGGCGGCACTGGCCGCTATGAGGGCGCCGTCGGAATACTCTCCGGTACCGCCGAGGGCAGCGGAGACGCAAAGGAAGTAAAGCCCGGCTTTTTCCTTCCCGAGGGACTCCTCAAGCTTCTCTCCGGTTATATAAAAATCCCTGTGAAAGGCT
>CAKSWM010000075.1 GCA_934511545.1 uncultured Oscillospiraceae bacterium
CCGCGATACTGGTCCAGACCCTCGAGGTAGACGTCCGCGGGCCAGAAGCCCTGATCGCGCTGCATGGAGGCATAGTGAGACGATCCGGAGTCGAACCAGCCGTCAAGCGTGTCCTCCTCCTTGATGAAGCCGTGGTCACAGCCGCAGTGCGGGCAGACAAAGCCCTCGGGCAGGATCTCGGCGGCGTCACGCTCGAACCATGCGTTTGAGCCCTCTTTTCCGAAAATCTCGGAAACGGCGGCTATGCTCTCGTCCGTTACGATGGACTTGCCGCAGTCGGGGCAATAGAAAACGGGGATAGGCAGCCCCCACTTGCGCTGGCGGGAGATGCACCAGTCGCTGCGCTCGCGGATCATGGACTTGATCCTGTCCTCGCCCCACTCAGGTATCCAGCGGACATCCTCGCAGGCGCGGCATGCATCCTCCTTGAACGCCTCAACGGAGCAGAACCACTGCGGCGTGGCGCGGAAGATGATGGGCCCCTTGCAGCGCCAGCAATGCGGATAGGAGTGGACGATCTCTTCACTGGCAAACAGCGCGCCGGACTGCTTCATATCCTCGAGTATAACGGGATTGGACTCGTCCGTCTTGAGACCAGCATATTTCCCCGCGTAATCGGTGTGGCGTCCCTGGTCGTCAACGGGCACGACAAGCTCCAGCCCGTAGCGCAGGCAGGTCTGATAGTCGTCGGCGCCGAATCCGGGCGCCGTGTGGACGCAGCCGGTACCGGAATCCATCGTTACATAATCTGCATTCATAAGGAAGCTCGTCTTGGGCAGGAAGGGATGATCGGCGAGCATACGCTCGAAGAAGGAACCGGGGTGGCGCTCCACTATCTGATATCCGATAAAGCCGCCGACGCCCATGACCTTTTCCGTCAGTGCCTCCGCGATTATATACATCTCGTCGCTGCCGTCGGGCTTGACAACGGCATAGGTCTCCTCCGGGTTGAGGGTTATGCCCATGTTTCCCGGAAGTGTCCAGATCGTCGTCGTCCAGATGAGGAAGAACAGCTTTGATTTATCTATTCCGGGCAGCTTGCCCAGATCGTCATGCATACGAAACTTGACGTAAACGGTGGTGCAGGGGTCGTCCTGATATTCGATCTCGGCCTCGGCCAACGCCGTTTCGTCCTTGGGGCACCAGTAAACGGGCTTGAGCCCCTTGTAGATGTAGCCTTTCTTGTACATCTCGCCGAATATCTTGACCTCTTCCGCCTCGAAAGAGGGGTTCATCGTCTTATAGGGGTGCTCCCAGTCGCCGAGCACGCCCATGCGCTTGAAGCCCTTCATCTGAACGTCAATATAATGATCGGCAAACTCATGGCAGGCGTTTCTGAAGTCGGGAACGGACATCTGCTTGCGGTTAAGCTTGTTTTTCTTGATGATCGCCGATTCTATGGGCATACCGTGGTTATCCCAGCCGGGGATATAGGGCGTGTAGTAGCCGCGCATTGCATAGCTGCGGGTTATGAAGTCCTTGAGCGCTTTGTTCAGGGCGTGGCCCATATGGAGATCGCCGTTTGAAAACGGAGGTCCGTCGTGCAGCGAGAACAGGGGCTTCCCCTCGTTCTTCCTGAGCAGTTCATTATAAACGTCCTGCTCCTCCCAGCGCGCGAGCATTTCCGGCTCGCGCTTGGGCAGGCCGGCACGCATCGGAAAATCGGTTTTTGGGAGGTTAACTGTTGCATTGTAGTCCTGAGGCATATCTTGTTTAACTCCTATCTTTTCTCTGTAAGAAGCCTCCGCACGCGCGGCGGCGGACTGAAAACATCAGTCGAAACGGGACGGCTTCAGACATTCGGCCGCGCCGCCCCGTAAAGTTTCAGGTATATGTTATTTTCATGCGCCGGTGCAGCGCCGCGGTCAGTCGTCGAAGCTGAGCGCCTCAAAGTCGAACTGGAGAGGGACCTCGTCCTCAGCCGCAGGCGCGGATGTGGGCGCGGCCGCCGCAGATGCCGGAGCAGCCTCGTAAAGTCTTGTGGGCTCATCCACAGCGCCTGTGTTCTGGGTTCCGATGACATCGCCGATATCGATCTGCGACTCCTCCGCGGGAGCGTCTACCATCTTTGCAACGCTGTCCTCGATGGTCTTTACGGTGTCGCGGATGCTGTCCTCGGGTGCGGGCGCCTTTTCGGGCGCGGGAAGCTGCATATCGTCAAGGTTATCGAGAAATGCCAGCTGTGCAGAGCAAATTTCGCGTATGCGCGCGACGAAGTTTGCAGTAGCCTGTTTCGCCGCGGCGATCTTGTTTTCCTCTCCGGCGACGGAATTTTTGGCCTCGTGTACGATGCGCTCGGCCTCTGCCTTTGCGTTCGCAACGCGCTCCGCACTCTGCTTTTCGATCTCCGCGGAGAGAGCCTTTGCCTTGTCCTTCGCGTCGTTCTCAATCTGGACGCTCATCTTCTGTGCGCTGAGCAGAGCGAGGCGCATGGCGTCCTCCGTCGAGCGATACTCCTCGATCTTCTCGACGAGCACCTTCATTTTACCCTTGAGCACGGCGTTTTCCTTCTGAAGCGCAGTATAGCCGTCGGCGACTTCCTCGAGGAAATCGTCAACTCCCGCCATGTCGTAACCGCCGAACACGGCCTTTTCAAACGTTTTTTCCTTTATATCCTGAGCTGTCATATCTTACTTATCACCTTTCGCTGCGTATTTATTTTTTTGTGAGAGCACGGAAAAACTCAGAAATACATTCCGTTGTTTTCCAGTTCGTCTATCAGGTCTCCCATAAGGTTTACGTTATAAGGGGTGATGATGTATGTGCTGACCGCGACCTTTTTGATTTTTCCGTCCTGCGCATAGGCAACGCCGGACAGGAAGTCGATGAGGCGGCGGGATATATCCTTGCTTGTCTGTTCGAGGTTCATAACGACCGTCCGCCTCTCACGGAGGTGGTCGGCGATCTCCGCGGCGGCCTCGAAGCGCTCGGGCTTGACGAGCACCACCTGAACCTGGGCCGTGGCGTTTATGTTCACGACCCGGTTATCGCGCGGCTGTGTGCGTGGGCTCTGGAAGGCGGCGGAACGCGCGGGCTGTTCGTGGCTTCCGCCGTATGTTGAAAACGGATTCGAGCGTTTTTCCTGCACCGGCGCAGAATAGCTCTGGCGCGGCGCGGCTGCCGGTTCGGACACCGGCGCGGAGGCGGGCTCCCCGTCCTCCATTTCGTCGAGGAAATCCTCGTCGTCATCATATGGTTTTGTTATCTCTTTGAGCTTATCTAGAAATCCCATTATATCTTTACCTCCGGGGCATAGTTTCTCATTCCGAATATGGCGGTGCCGACACGTATCATGTTCGCGCCCTCCGCAATGGCGTCCTCAAAATCGCCGCTCATGCCCATAGACAGAAAATCCATGGATACATTATTATATTTTTTCTTCATGTTGTCAACAAAAAGCTGATACATACGGCTAAAATATGGCCTGTTTGCACCCTTTTCAGACGAAATGGGTGGAATTGCCATAAGCCCTCTGACAAAAACTCCATCGAGTTCGCCGGCGAGCTCCAGCATTTGGGGCAGCAGCCCGACCGGCGCGCCGGTCTTTGCCTGTTCGCCGCCGATGTTCAGCTCCAGCAGTATTTCCTGCCTTATTCCAAGCGAGACCGCGCGTGCAGAGATAAGACGCATCAGCTCCGGCGAATCGACCGATTCGATGAGCTGCACCTTACCGACCACCTGTTTGACCTTATTTTTCTGAAGATGTCCGATAAAATGCAGCGGCGCGCCCTCATAGGCGTTCTCCGCCAGCTTTTCGGTCATCTCCTGAACACGGTTTTCCCCGCAGGCGTCAACTCCGGCGGCTATCGCCTCGCGCACGCGCCCGGACGTATTCATCTTCGTCGCCGCGACGAGCATTATCTCCCCGGGATCCCTCCCGGCAGACCGCGCGGTCTCCGCGATCCTCCGCTTTATATTCCTGACATTTTCCGCGATCTCCATTACGATCACCTGTCCTTAATCCATGACCTTTCCGTCATATATGTCGCGGGCCTTTGTTATTATCTCGTTACCCTCGCGCAGAGCGTCCGCCTCCGGTTCGACCTCCGCAAGGCAAAAATCCTCATCCTCGTATACGACAGTTATGTTCTTTCTTTCCGCCTGAAGCCCCGTCATGACGTATATATACAGGCTGCCGTCCTCCTCGTCGGTATGCACAGCCTCCGTCGGAACACGTATCCCGCTGTATTCGCTGAAAATGACCTCGGCCTGCGCCTTTCTCAGCGAAAGGGTCTCCGCCTGCGCCGTAGTACAGGCAAACACGACGACTCTGTCGCCGCTCCCGTCCTCCGGTCCAAGGTCATATACCTCTGCCGGGACGGCGCCGCTCACGCCCCTGCCGAAGTTGAGAACGACCCTGTCGCCGGTCTCCAGCCCGGAGGCGTATTCTCCGCCGACAACCGCGGCATAGTACCACGTGAATGAGGTCACGAGCTTTCCGTAAGCCGCCGCGGGCACGGAGGGTTCCGCCTCTTCGAGCGAGCGCAGAGTCTCCGGCGTTATGTTTTTGACGTCCTCGATGGTGAACTGTTCCCAGCCGTCTACCATTGTCGTAAAGAGTCCGGCGCGGTCAGTCGTTATGTTCTTTGTATCAGTCGTGGAGTTTGTCAGCAGCCCGAACAGCTCGCTTTTCAGCGTTGCAAGCTGTTCCTCGGTAGCATCCTCGGCTCCGTCGCCGAAAACGAGCGAGCCGAGGCCCAGGCAGCACACGTCGATCTCGTCCAGTTCGCCTCTTGCAACGGCGGCGCTGAGAGAGATGACTGCTTCCTGAACAGCCTCGGCCTGTATTGCGATGTCTTCGCTTGTCGCGCCGTAAAGCGCGGCCTCAACGCGCGATATCTCAAGCTGGAGCTCGCGGATCCTTCCAGCTCTTTCGAGCGCGATCTCATCGCTGTATGCTCTCGCGGCGGTACCTCCCGCCGCGAGCATACAGCCGTCCTCCGCCGTTATGTACAGATTCGGTTCGCTGCTGGTGAGCGTCGATTCCTCTCTCACTATAAGACCCGAGACAGGCGTTGAGATAGTAACGGTGGTTGAAACGGCAAGGGCGGTCTGGACGCTGTTTGTAATGCTGTTCCACGCGTAATAACCGAGATAGGCCAGCATCGCGATAAAGAGCAGCACTCCAACGCCTTTTATCAGTTTATCTGTTTTTTCCATTCCCTGACTCCTTGTCGTTTCCCTTCGCTATTCCTGCGTTGGATGGATCGTTATCGGTTTGGGAGGAACAAGGGTGGAAATAGCATGCTTATAGATCATTTGCTGCTTTCCTTCCGAATCGACAATGACAACAAAGCTGTCAAAGCCGCGGACGACGCCCTTGAGCTGAAAGCCGTTCATCAGAAAAACGGTTATGGGCGTCTTGTCCATCCGCACCTGGTTCAGAAACATGTCCTGCAGATTCTGTGTCTTTTGCATTTTTGTAGCCAACTCCCTCTCTGGTGAGCGGCTATTTCAGATTTTATCATAAGCCGCGCCCCTGTTAAATAGTGATATTGTACAAAAACGCGGCTTTGCGCCGTGTTTTGTATGCCTCACCATTCTATACCGTGGGCGCTCAGAAAATCAGTCGAATGCCGTCGGGCAAAGTCCATGCAGGGCTCATTTTCCCATTCGATCCAGAAAACCGTCTTGTCCCGCCGCAGCCAGGTGAGTTGGCGCTTTGCATAGCGGCGCGACTCCCGTTTCACCGTGTCAACGGCCTGTTCCATCGTGATCTCCCCGCGCAGGGCCTGGGCTATCTCCTTGTAGCCGATCGCCTGCATCGCGGTCGTGTCCGGTCCGACGCCGCTGTCAAGCAGGCTCTGCACCTCCCGGACAAGCCCGGACTCCATCATCTGATCGACTCTGCGTTCGATGCGGTCATACAGCTTCTGCCTGTCCCTGAAGCTGAGTGCAAGCTTGACCGCGTCATATCGCGGCGGCATGGCCTTCGTCCGCTCGTCGTGCGCAGTTATTGTCTCGCCTGTCAGCTCATAGACCTCGATCGCACGGACTATGCGCCGTTTATCGCCGGGGTGCAGCTTTGCCGCTCTCTCCGGGTCGAACGAACGCAATTTTGAAAGCATCGCCTCGCCGCCGAGAGCTTCATACTCCCCGCAGAGCTTTTCGCGCAGACCGGTATCCCCCGGCTCATCCGCGAAATCCCGTCCGGAGATGAGCGAATCGATATAGAGTCCCGTCCCGCCGACTATCACCGGCAGCCTGCCTCTGGCGATTATATCGTCCGCATGCTCTGCCGCCTCGCGGCAGAACCTTGCCGCGGAATAGCTCTCTTCCGGATCTGCGGCGTCTATCATGTGGTGCGGAACTCCGCGCATTTCCTCCTTTGCCGGCTTGGCCGTTCCGATATCCATGCGCCGGTAAAGCTGCATCGAATCGGCGGAGACGACCTCGCCGCCGAGAGCGAGCGCAAGCTCGACTCCCAGCGCCGTCTTTCCCGTCGCGGTAGGCCCCGTGACGACAAGCACACGCGGCGGCATCAGTCCCTGTCCTTCATAAGCTCGCCGTAGCGCTCGATATAGTCGGCGAGCTGGTGCACCTCGTTGAAGCGGCTCTCTTCGCTCTGGGCGAGTCTGTTGTACTCGGCCCTTATCGCCTCATCCTCGGCGTCGATGGCCGTGCGCTGCAGCTCGAACATGCTCTGATAGCACTCTTCGGCATATTCCGTCAAAACATCCTTGAGCAGTTCAAACTGCTTGTCGGTAAGGTCAAGTTTCATTACATTTCCTCCGGTTTTTATTTTTTGTTTGCAATTATGAATATATGTGATAGAATTACTCCACTAAGGAGGGATTTCCCATGAAAATCAAGGTCACGGCCGACAGCACCTGTGATCTTTCCCAGGAACTGATTGACAGATACAACATAAC
>CAKSWM010000076.1 GCA_934511545.1 uncultured Oscillospiraceae bacterium
CGACTATACAGAGGACAGTACTATACAGCGCGGAAGGATCGATCTTCCGTTCATGCTGCTGACGCTGCTGCTGCTGACGATAGGCGTTGTCATGGTACTTTCGTCGAGCTTTGCCCGGGCGTATTACGATCTTGAAAACGAAACGGGCGGAGACGCGACATATTATTTTGTGCGTCAGCTGATATTTGCAGTCGGCGGAGTTGGAGTAATGTTCATTTTTTCCCGCTTTCCGATGGTTCTTTACAGGCGGCTGTCGTTTATCGTCCTCTGCGTCGGAATAGGGTGCCTTGCGCTCGTTCCGATCATAGGCACCACCGTCAACGGCGCAAAGCGCTGGATCAGCCTTGGCTTTACAACATTCCAGCCGTCGGAGATAGCAAAGATCGGCGTTATACTCTATTTTTCATCGCTGATATGCAAGTTCAGGGATAAAATGCAGACCTTCAAATACGGCATAGCGCCATTTGTCGTCATTCTTGCAATAATCGTCGGGCTGCTGCTGCTGGAACCGCACATTTCTGCGTCGATAATCATTATTGCGGTCAGCGTAGTGCTTCTTTTTGTCGGCGGTGTTAAGCTGCGCTGGTTTGTCGGCGGGGCCGCCGTGCTTGGCCTGGGCTTTGTTGTCGTTGTGACTCAGTTTTCGCATGCGTCCAGCAGAATACAGACGTGGCTTGATCCGTTCGCGGATGCAACGGGCGATGGCTGGCAGACCGTGCAGTCGCTTTACGCGGTCGGCAGCGGCGGCATGACGGGGCTGGGGCTCGGTCAGAGCCGTCAGAAATACCTGTATCTGCCCGAAGAGCATAACGACTTTATTTTTTCAATCATCTGCGAAGAGCTCGGATATATAGGCGCGGTCCTGATCCTTGCGCTGTTTGCGCTGCTTATCATACGCGGCTACTGGCTTGCAATGCATGCGCGCGACAGATACAGCTTTTTTGTCTGCGTCGGTATCACAACGCTGCTGGCGTTTCAGGTCATTATGAACGTTTCCGTCTGCACGAACCTGATGCCCTGTACGGGCATTTCACTGCCGCTGTTCAGCTACGGCGGAACGGCTCTGCTGATCCAGATGGCGGAGATGGGGATAATACTGAGTATGTCGCGCGATATACCGGCGAAAAAGTCCGGCTGAACTTACCGGCAAAAGATATGTTAAGGAGAAATGAAAATGAGATACCTCTTTACATGCGGCGGGACCGCCGGACATATTAACCCTGCTCTTGGCGTTGCCGAGCGTATCATGCAGATCCAGCCCGACGCTGAGATCCTGTTTGTCGGCGCGGCCGGGAAAATGGAAACAGAGCTCGTCCCGCGCGAGGGCTTTGATATAAAAACCATAACCATAACCAATATCCGCCGCGGCATAAAGCCTGCGGATATCGTTCACAATGCAAAGACGCTCAAAAACATAGTTGCTTCGACCGCCGCCAGCAAAAGGATCCTGAAGGAGTTCAAGCCGGACGTCGCTGTCGGTACCGGCGGCTATGTATGTTATCCTGTCCTGAAGGCGGCGGCGTCCCTCGGAATACCGACCGCCGTACACGAGTCGAATGCCGTTCCGGGTCTTACGACAAGCCAGCTTGCCGGCGTCGTGGACAGGATAATGGTCGGGTTTGAAGAGAGCAGAAAAGAGTATAAGCATCCCGAAAAGGTCATAGTGACAGGAACCCCGGTGCGTACCCAGTTTGACCCTGACAGGGACCCCGCACAGGCGAAAGAAAAGCTTGGCCTGCCGGCTGACAAGCCGCTGGTCCTTTCCGTTTGGGGCAGCCTCGGCGCTTCAAAGATGAATGAGATCATTGTCGGTGTGATCGAACGCGCGCTGCGCAAGCCCGCGTTCAGCCTTATCCACTCTGCGGGTACCCGCGGATATGACGCAATGGAACAGCGCATGAGGGAAGAGGGCATCGAAGGCTGTGCCGGATCCGGTTTTCTCGTAAAGAATTATATTTACAACATGCCGGATGTCATGGCCGCCGCCGATATCATAATTTGCCGCAGCGGAGCATCCACGCTGTCTGAGCTTGGCTATATGGGCAAGCCTGCAATACTTGTTCCGTCTCCGAACGTGACGAATAACCATCAGGAGAAGAATGCGCGGGTCCTTGAGGCGAAGGGGGCCGCGAGGGTCATTCTTGAATCCGATTGCAGCGCCGATAAGCTTATCGGCATGATCTCCGAACTGCTGAAGCATCCCGATACGCTTTCCGAGATGTCCAAACGGATGAAGAGCTTCGGAAATCCGGATGCGACGGACAGGATAGCCGACATTATCATTGGGCTTGCCAGAAAATAAAACGAAGAAAATGCCGGTTTTTTGACCGGTGTTTTTCTTTGTTTCTCTTGTTAAAACCGCGGAAATATGGTATCATAATAACCAAAATGTCTCGGTATGCATAGTATGTTGCAAATACTGTGTGGAGGAGACGTCTATGAGTATCTGGCGAATCAACGGAGGAAAGCAGCTTTGCGGAAGTGTTCGTTCACAGGGTTCGAAAAATGCGGCCCTGCCCATAATCGCGGCTTCCGTGATATGTCCGTGCGAGACCGAGCTTTTGAATTGCCCCAGACTGCGCGATATCGAAACTGCGCTGGATATTCTGCGGCATCTCGGCTGCGGCGTTGAGCGCGAGGATGATATAGTCAATATCGACTCCAGAGAGCTTTGCAGATATGACATCCCGGAGTGCCTTATGCGCGAGATGCGGGCTTCCGTCCTGTTTCTTGGGGCGCTGGCTGCGCGCACGGGGCGAGCGGAAATATCCGCGCCCGGAGGATGCCGCATCGGCAAGCGCCCGATAGATATCCACCTTTCGATGCTCGGCAAGCTTGGCTATGATGTCAACGATGACGGGGGCAGGATCGTCTGCTCTGCGGGAGAACTCACCGGCGGAGAGTTCGAGCTGCCGTATCCCAGCGTGGGCGCAACGGAGAATGCAATGCTGGCTGCCTGCGCTGCGAATGGAAGGACCATTATACATAACGCGGCCAGGGAGCCGGAAATATCTGCCCTCGGTGCGTTTCTTATCTGCATGGGAGCCAATGTATCGGGTCTTGGGACCGGAAGCATAATTATAAGCGGATGCCGTCCGTCGGACAGGGTAGGGTTCAGGATACCGGCGGACAGAATAGTAACGGCAACGCAGCTGTGCGCCGTTGCCGCCTGCGGCGGCTCTGCCGAGATAAGCGGCGCGATAGTCTCGGAGAACGAGGCGGTCCTGGACAGTCTGAAGCGCTGTGGGTGCGAGATCACCGGCGGCGGACAGAAGCTGAACATTCGTGCTCCGGAAAGGCTGTGCTCTGCCGGACTTATCGCAACAAGGCCTTTTCCTGGATTCCCGACGGACGCTCAGCCGCTGATGATGGCGGCCAGCCTGCGGTCGGCCGGGTCCACGATCTTTATAGAGAATATATTTGAAAACAGATATATGCATGCACATGAGTTCCGCAAGCTCGGTGCTTCCGTCCAGACAGAGGGCCGGGTCGCGCTTGTAACGGGGATACCGCAGCTGCACGGCAGCGAAATGCGGGCAAGCGACCTTCGCGGCGGCGCGGGACTTGTCATAGCGGCCATGTCGGCGCAGGGGCAGTCCATCGTCGTTGATGACGGGGAATATATCGCCCGCGGGTATGAGGATATTTCAGCGCTGTTTTCCGGTCTTGGCGCGGATATCGAACCTTGGAACATGAAAGGGTAATACAATGGCACAGGCAAAACCAAAGAAGGTAAAAAAGCGCAGCGCACTGTATGCACCGCTGACGTTTATCATAGTTTGCGCGGCTCTGGTGTTCGGTATAGGCGTTTTTTTTCGCGTTTCCGCGATCGAGGTCGTCGGCGCTTCGTACTATACCGAACAGGAGATAATCGACGCATCGGGCATCGAAAAGGGCGACAATCTGTTTTTTATAAACAGATTCGCGGCTTACAGCAGAATTTATGCGAAGCTTCCCTATATTTCAAGCGCCGTTGTGTCGAGAGAGCTTCCCAACAGGATAGTGATAGAGGTAACTGAGGGAAACGCGGTAGCATGTATACGCAGCGAAGGGGAATACTGGCTTATCGACAGGAACTGCAAGATACTCGACAGCGTCGGCGCCGCGGACGCGCAGGGGGTTATCAATGTTACGGGACTCATCCCGTCCGGGCCTGTTGTCGGCGAGGAATTGAAGCTGGAGACGGGGGACAGCACTGCCGTGCAATTTGTTTCCGATGTCCTGACGGCGATGGCGGAACTCGGAATGACGGGGGACGTGACCTATCTGGATATGACGAACATATCGGACCCGAGCTTTGATTATCTCGGCCGTTTTACGGTAAAGTTGGGACGTGATGACGCAGTGCAGTACAAACTTGAGCTTTTGCTCAGCGCGGTCGCTCAGCTTGGCGAAGGAGACGAGGGCCTGCTCGATCTGTCTATCGACAAAAAGGTGCACTTCAGCCCGTATTGATGCGTAATGCAGCGGAAAAGCTGTTTTTTTGTATTGGTTCACATAATATTTTATAAAGAAGTATTGACCTGCGCGAAAAATCGTTATAAAATAACTCTATATTTATGGATATAAACTGCATTGGTGTGCATATTACTTCACACCAAGCCTAAATTATAATGGGAGGCTACGGATATGTCTTTTTCACTTGAGACCGGTCCCGAAAACGTTGTTACAATAAAAGTCGTCGGTGTCGGCGGAGCAGGAAACAATGTTGTCAACAGGATGGTAAAATCGGGAACTAAGGGAGTCGAATTCATCGCCATCAATACGGACAAGCAGGCTCTCGCGGTATCAAGCGCGGATCAGAAGATTCAGATCGGCGAAAAGCTGACTCATGGTCAGGGTGCAGGTTCCGACCCTGAAATAGGAAAAAAGTCCGCGGAGGAAAGCCGCAACAACATCGCAAAGAGCTTTGAAGACGCGGATATGGTCTTTATAACCGCCGGTATGGGCGGCGGAACCGGAACAGGCGCTGCTCCCACGATCGCGGATATCGCCAGAGAGGCCGGTATACTTACTGTCGGCGTTGTAACAAAACCGTTCGGGTTTGAGGGAAAGCGCCGTATGCTTCAGGCTCAGGCCGGCATAAACGAGCTTCTTGGAAAGGTCGATTCTCTGCTGATCATACCCAACGATCGTCTGAAATACGCGACCGACCAGAAGGTCACCTTTGCAAATGCGTTCGAGATAGCTGACGATGTTCTGCACCAGGCGGTCACCAGTATCTCGGATCTTATCAAAAACACCGGATTCATCAATCTCGACTTCGCGGACGTAACCACCATAATGAAGGACGCGGGATTTGCCCACATGGGCGTCGGACATGCAGCAGGCAAGGGCAAGGCAGAGGATGCAGCCCGCGCGGCTGTTGCCAGCCCGCTGATGGAGACCTCCATCGACGGAGCGAGAGGCGTTCTCGTCAATATCACCGGTTCTCAGGATATGGGACTTGAGGATGTCGAGGCCGCGGCAAACCTTGTCCAGGCCGCCGCACATCCTGACGCCAACATTATCTTTGGCGCCACCTTTGACGAGACTATGGATGACGAGATCCGCGTCACCGTCATCGCGACCGGTTTTGATGACGGTCCCGTCAAGAAGACAGCTGAATTTTCCGCCGCTGCGGAATCGGCACCCAAAACTGAGCCGAGAGCCGAAACTGTGGTATCTCAGGGACTCTATACTGTTGCCTCGGAAAAGGCGGCATCCGAAAAACAGCCCGAGCAGGAAACAGTTCCCGCACCGGCTGCGGAGGATGAGGATCCCTTCGACAGCATCTTTAAGATTTTTAACTCCAAATAATTCTTCTGTCAAATCTTCCACGGGCGGGCGTCAGCTCGCCCGATTTTATATTGACATAAAGGAGAAGCCTATGGAAATTACTGTAGCTGCTGGAACAATTACAGCGATGGGTGTCGCTCTTGGCGTTTGTTTTGGACTGCCTTTTGTGTTTATAATCGCAAACAGGCACAAAATGATGCTGATGCCGCTCATATGCGGTCTGGCCGCATGGTGTGCTTTTTCCTATTTTGGCGCGGGGATGCTGACACGCTCCGTTTTTACGTCCGATACTGCCGGCGGAGCTGTCATGACGGCGGTCACGCAAAGCGTGATAATAGTTCTGGGGCATTTCCTGATACTGAAGTTTATTTCCAACAGCAAAAAAGAACCCGGTGCCGTACTGTCATATGGCCTTGGATATACGCTCATCGAGCTTGTTCTCATACACGGAATGCAGTTGTTTTCAAAGATCGCGCTTGCGACCGCTGTTAACAACAATGGCTTTGAAAAGGTTGCGACGACTGTTGAGGACAGCGACGCACTGTATGAACTCGTGAACTCCATCGCGTCAACTCCGGTTTATGAGCATCTCCTGGGCGCGGCAGAGATAGTGTGTGTGTTCCTGCTGACATTGGCGGTATGCGTGTTTATGTGGTATGGGATAATCAGGTCAAAGCCGGTACTGATACTTGCCGCTGTGGCCGCTCAGCTTATGTGCATGTGCGCGGTGATCGTGCTGCCGCGGTATTCCGTCATGGCCGCAGAGACGGTTTACGGAGTGCTTTCGGTGGCTTCTGCCGTGCTTGCGTTCTGCCTGTACAGAAAGGTGGAAGGCGGACCACAATACAGTGCGGATCCGGTCAACAGGTTCAGTCTGTGATATGGATATATTTATTATCCCGTGTATATACTTTTTTATATGGCCGTTAACGGCGTGAAAAGGAGATGTCTTGCCTGAAAAGCAAAAAGTTATATA
>CAKSWM010000077.1 GCA_934511545.1 uncultured Oscillospiraceae bacterium
GTTGAAGAAGATGGGCCTTCTCGTCTCGGTCAACTCCAATGCATCGCTGATAGACGATGACTGGCTGGAGTTTTTCAAAAAGGAGCCGCCCTTCCGCTTCAACATAACGCTTTACGGGGGGAGCGCGGACACCTATGAAAGGCTGTGCGGCAGCCCGGTCTATGACCGCGTTGCCGGGAGCATACGAGCGCTGCGCGAGATCGGCGTCGGGGTCAAGCTGAACGCCTCGATAACGCCGTATAACAGAGACGACATGCGCGCGATATATGCTTTTGCCAGGGAGCAGGGCGTTCCGATGCAGCTGACGACCTATATGTTCCCGCCCATACGCCGCGACGAGAGCCTTGCCGGGGGCGGCGACCGCTTCACGGCGGAGGATGCGGCGCGCTATGCCGTCGAGTGGGACCGTATACGCCTTTCACCGGAGGAGTTCCGGCTGCGTGCCGGGCGCATATGCCGGGGGGATTTCCCGGCGGACTGCGACGCCTGCGACGGCACCCCCGGCGAGGGCGTTATGTGCCGCGCCGGGCGAAGCTCGTTCTGGATCAACTGGCAGGGGAATATGACCCCCTGCGGCATGATGAACTTTCCCGCCGCGTCCGTAACGGAGCTCGGCTTTTCCGAGGCATGGGAGCGGACGAAGGCGGCGGCCGCCGCGATAAGGCTGCCCGCCGTGTGCTCCTCCTGCGGGCACAGGGAACTTTGTCATCTGTGCGCGGCGATGTGCGTAACGGAGACGGGCGCGTTCGACAAGCGTCCGGAGTATCTCTGCCGGATGGCGCGGGAGACCGTGCGGCTGATGCAGGAAAAAGCGCATTGATAGAATTTGTCTATCAATGCGCTTTTTATTATTCGTATTTTGAATGAACAATTTAGCGGATTGACTTGGCGGTGCAGTGGGGCTTATAATTTTTCTGTCAAAAAAAAGGAGTTGCTTATGGATATTACAGAACAGTATAAAGCCAGACTGCGCACGCTTGAGGAATGCATGGCCTTTGTTCAGAACGGAGACAGCATAATCGTCTCCGGCGCGGCCTGCGAGCCGGCCGTGTTTCTCAATCGCATCCAGGACCTGGCAAAGAATGTTGAAGGCGTCACGCTGCATAAAAGCCGCGACGGGTCCTATCCCTACCTGGGGGATCCGTCAATGAAGGGCAGGGTGGATACGATAGGGCATTTTTTCGCGGACAATCTGCGAGAGGGTTTTAAAAACGGGATCTGCTCCTATCTGCCGAGCGATCTGCACAACTTCATGGCGATAAGAAGCGAGGTCAGTCCGGACAAAATATTCTGGGCGCGGACCACGACCATGGACGAGAACGGCGAGCTTTGCGTTCCGTATTGCCAGATGTTTGAGCTTGACGCGCTGAAAAACGCCAGCCATGTCATCTGTGAGGTCAACACAAACCCGAAGTATGCGCCCACAAACGGCGGCTGCCGCATTCCGATCGAGCGCGTGGATATGCTTTACGAGGTCAATGAACCGCTGTTCTGTCTGCCGGAATTCAAGGTCACGGAGCTTGACGAGGTGATCGGGACAAACGTTGCCTCGCTCATAAACGACGGCGACTGCATACAGCTCGGCCTTGGAGGACTTCCGAATGCGATCGGCGAGCACCTGAAGGACAAGAACGACCTCGGCGTACACAGCGAGATGTTCTCGGCGAACATGGCGCGGCTTGTTGACATGGGCGTCATAACCGGCAAGGCAAAAAACCTGAACACGGGACTGCACCTTGCGACCTTTGTTCTCGGCGATGAGAATCTTTACCGGGTGTTTTCGACAAATCCCGCCTGCAAGCTCGTACCGGCCAGCTATGCCAACGACCCGGTCATAATTGCGGCGAACGACAATATGGTCTCCGTCAATACGCTTATGGAGATCGACCTGACGGGTCAGGTCAACGCGGAAAGTATAGGCCCGATGCAGTTTTCCGGAACCGGCGGCGGCGACGATTATGCGGTCGGTGCGCTGCACTCAAAGGGCGGAAAGGGCATATTCGCGTTTGAATCCATGACGCGCAAGGGCGTTTCAAAGATCAAAAGCACGCTGACGCCGGGCTCCGTCGTCTCGGTCTCGCGCAATCACGTTGACTATATCGTGACGGAGTACGGCATTGCACGGCTGCGCGGGCGCACAGTGGGCCAGCGCGCCGCCGCGCTTATAGAGATCGCGCACCCCTCCGTGCGGGACCAACTGCGCAGCGAGGCCCGCGAGCTGGGATATATTTAATTTTTGTCCATTCTTTTTTCTTTTTTTCATTTCTTTTTTACCGGCACCGGCGGATGCGTTATGCATCCGCCGGTGTTTGTTTTTCCCGCGGGTTTTCCGCAAAGCGCGAAGAAAGGTGAAAACTGTGCAAATTTTCACAGATTGTAATACACCGCCGCTTTGCGTATAATAATATCCGATACAGAATGGAAAGATAATATATTTTTGCGGGAGGTAACGGGAAAATGACGCTGATGCAGCTGAGATGCTTTGTCGCGCTTGCCGAGGAACTCAATTTTACCAGGGTTGCCGAGCGCCTTTATGTGTCGCAGACGTCGATCACCTATCAGATAAAGTCGCTTGAAAAGGAACTGGGCGTCGAGCTGTTTGAGCGCTCCACGAAATCGGTCAGCATAACGAGCGCCGGCAAGATGATCTACCGCGATATAAAGCTTGCAATAGACCTTGTAGACCGCGCTGAGAACCTGCTCAAGCTTTCTCCGGTAAGGCCGGTGTTCACGATCGGCTATTCACTTTTCTGCAACGGCTCCCTGTTCCAGCACGCCGTGAGCGAGCTTGCGGAGCTGCACCCGGAGATCGATTTTCTGCTCGAGCATGTCGAGCCGGAGGACGACCTTCATACCCGCCTGCTGTCGAAGAGCCTTGACGCCGCGCTGTTTATCGATCCGTTCAACACGATGTATGACGATCTGAAATATTATGATCTCGGCGGTACGCGCTCGGCAGTGTATGTCTCGAAGAACCACCGTCTTGCCGACTGGCCGGGCTTTGTCGGACAGAAGGAGATCGAGGGCGAAAAGGTCATAACCTTTGCCCAGGTCGAGGCGAGGCACCAGGTGATGGGCGGCGCGCCGGAGCGCTGCCGCCAGATCGTGGCCAGGGATGTTTCCGCCACGATGGAGATGGTCGCGGCCAATCTTGGCATCGCGATGTTCCCTTCCACCTGTTTTACGGAGCCGGACGGCATCGTGGTGCTGCCCTCATTCCCGCCGCCGGATTCGGATAGAATGAGCTCCCGTCTGGCGCTTGTCTACCGGGCGGATGACAATTCCCCGGTGCCGCGCGAGCTTGCAAGGCTTCTGCAAAGCACGGCGGAAAAGGGCGCGCCGGAGCGCTGCCCATGGAGGAACCTGAGCGTAGAATAAAAAAAGAGAGCCTGCCGGGAAAAGCTTCCCGGCAGGCTCTCTTTTTTGTTATTTCGTTCGTTCTCCGCCAACGTTGTTTTTCGAGTGCTGGCGTATCCACGAGGGCGTTACCCCGGCGTAGTTGCGGAAGGAACGGTTCATCGTTGCGATGCTGCCGTATCCGACCTTTATGGAGATATCGCGTATGCTCATATCCGTCTCGCACAGATAATCCACCGCGAGCTCCATCCTTTTTGTGTGGATATAGTCTATCGGGCGCTGGCCCGTGCGCAGCTTGAACTGGGTCGAGAGGAGGGACGGGCTTATCCCGAACCTGTCCGATACGGACTGGACGGACAGCCACTGCTCGCGGAGGTTATGGTCAATGTATTCGACGATGTCCTCCATCTGCGTCCGGGACGACTGGCTGCGGTAGTCGTCGTAAAGCGTCTCGATGCAGTCGGCGAAGTTGCGGCGCAGCTGGTTGTGGTTTACCGCCCGGATGATGCTGGCGGAATATTGTCCAAAGCCATCGGCTATGGTGATGTTGTTTGTCATCAGCGTCCAGCGCAGGGTCGTGCACAGACACTGGAGATTTATGCGCAGTCCGGTGAAGGTCTGCGGCTCGAGGGTGAAGATATGCTCCATGACCTCGCTTGCGCATTCGAGCGTCTGTTCCTTGGTGTCCTCCTTGAGGAGCTGACAGAGTCTGCGCATGGAGCGCGCACAGTATTCCTCGCTGTTTTCGTGGGCCTCGACGGGCGTGCCGTTTACCCGCGTAAAGACCGGAGAGGGCAGAAGACCCAGGAAAAACTTGCGGAACTCCCAGACGCCGTGGATCAGGTCATAGCTCGCGGCCAGAGACCCGAGGGAGGTTATCGGCCCGAGGTAAAGGCAGCGGAAGCGTATCATATCCTCCTGGTCCGCGCGCTCTATGAGCGGGAGCGCGATGTCCCGGCAGAGCTGGCAGAACCGGTCTCCGCCGTCGTCCCCGGATATATATTCCTGCGGCAGGAAGGCGATGGCCACGGTGAAGCCGTCCACCTCCGAGACGAAGGCGGTCATTTTTTCGTTCAGGGCGTCCGACAGGTCGTCGGTGAAGTTGGCGGTGGCCAGCTCGCTGCTGCCGAATATCGACATCTGGGGAGCGAAGCGGTCCTGATAAAAGAGCATGAGCGAGAACGGGCCCCTGCCCGCCATCATGTCTCCCGCGGCCATGGGCGCCATGAAGCTGTTTGAAGCGATGCAGAAGCTGTCATGCAGGAGCCTGGAGATATATTTGGACATATAAAAGTTGCGGGACGGGCGAATGCCGCCGCTCCCGGACGGAGAACGTATATCCATAAGAAACGCCTCTTCTTCAGTTCGGCTCTCATCAGCTTAGCCGTGTAATTTATACAAAAATTATATCACACGATGCGGAGCTTCGTCAATCAAACGGCAAATAATGCACCACTCACAAAAAAATGCGCAGGTTTGGTCTCACGAAGCAAACTGCGCAAAAATTTGCACAGTCGTGAAAACGGGCTGAAAATCAGCTCATTGCCCTTGAAAACGGTCTCTGTTAACCTGTAAGAGCATACACAGATATTTATAAGGAGGGGGTACACCATGCCATATGTGATAGGCGAAAACTGTTCGACCTGCCATTACTGCTATAATGAATGTCCCGTCCACGCGATAGGCTTTGCCGGCAGAGACTATGCGATCGACCAGTCGAAGTGCATAGAATGCGGAAAATGTGCGGAGGTCTGTCCGAGCGGCATCATCAGAGACACCGGGGCCCCGGCTCCGCAGAAGCACGAAAAGCTCTTCATCGACTGCGACGTCGTTGTCATCGGCGGCGGCGGAGCGGGACTTGTCGCGGCCGCGAAGCTGGCCAAAAGCTCGAAAAACCGCGTGGTCCTGCTCGAAAAGGGACCGAAATGCGGCGGCAACACAACTCTGGCCCACGGCTTTGCAAAGTCCGCGAAATACAGCGGCATGCATGAAAAGGCCGGACTGCCCGACGGACGGGAGAAGTTTATCGAGGAACTGATAAGCATCAGTCCGGAGCTCGACGCGCAGCTCATCCGCGACGCACAGTATGCGCTCTGCGACATGTGCGACTTCCTGTTCAGTCTCGGCGGATATGAGGAATATTTCGAGATGTTCAAGATGGAGCACGGGCCGGACGCGGGCGAATACATAATCGAGTTTCCGAACCGCGTCGGAGATAATCTCAAGAGCACCGACCATTCGATGGGTCCCGGCTGGCAGACCACCTTCGCCGTTAAAAAGCTGGAGGAGTTTGCCCGCGGCGCGGGAGTCACGATACTCCGGGAGACAGCCGCCGTGCAGCTGCACACGGACGAAAAGGGCGAAATATGCGGAGTTACGGCGCGCGATCCCGGCGGGGAGATCGGGATAAGGACACGCGCCTGCATCGTCGCCACGGGAGGCTTCTCCCGCAGCCGCGAGCTTATGGATAAGCTCCGCCCGAGCTTTTTCGAGGAGGCGGAGGTACACAGCTTTACCGTCGCTTCCAACACGGGCGACGGCGTGGCGCTCGTCGCCGGGGCCGGCGGCGTTATGGATTGGGAAAACGTCCGCGTTCCGATGTTCGGCCCGACGCACCACCCGTTCCATTACGGCGTCGTCCGGCTCGTCGAACAGCCGGAGACTGTGGATATCGATCTGCGGGGCCGCAGGTTCCGCAACGAGGGAAAGATGAGCGTTGAGGTCCTCGGCGCGATGGAAGCTCTGCCCGGCCACGCGGGCTGGGCGATACTGGATTCAAACACCGCGGAGATCATGGGAAAAAGGCTGGTCGAAACTGCCTCCGACCCCGTTGTACGCAGGGGCTTTGAATCCTGGCGCGAGCAGCTCGAGGAGGAAACGACCTTCGATCTCGCGGCGAAAAAGGCCGATACGCTCGAGGAACTGGCAGAGCTCATCGGAGTTCCCGCCGAAGAGTTCATGGACGAGATGAACAGATACAACGCCTTTTGTGAAAAGGGCGAGGACGACGACTTCGGCAAGGACCGCTCACAGCTCGTCCCGCTTGTGAAGGCCCCGTTCTATGCCTGCTATCTCTCCCGATTCAACGAAACGACGATGGGCGGCATACTCAACGACACGAACCTGAACGCCGTCCGCGCAGACGGAAGCTCCATAGAGAGCCTGTTCGTCGCGGGAGACTGCTGCCGCGGACTTGTGACGCAGGACTTTATGAACAAGTTCGGCGACTGTGCCTGGGCCATGGCGAGCGGTTATCTCTGCGCGGAGAACGCGATCGAATTCCTTGCGCAATAATACTCTGCAATGCAGAGGAAAAATAGAAGGAGGAAATGCAATGAAAAAGACTCTGGCACTGCTGACTGCGCTCGTGATGCT
>CAKSWM010000078.1 GCA_934511545.1 uncultured Oscillospiraceae bacterium
GTGTTTGTTTCGCTTGCGTCGGCGCAGGGCGTTTTCACCCGTGCGCTCAGGCTCGGACACATGATAACAAGGGAGCGCTGCCGCATCCTTGCCTGCAACCACGCGCTTGACATGCTGCGCAGATATCTGACCGGACTTCCCGTTTGACATAAAGCGAAACAAAAAACGATTGAAAATGTTGACTTTTTGGAAAACCAGTGTATAATAATTAAGCCTGTTCATGTAAACGGGCTGTCCTTGCTCCCATTTTGGGGGCCATAAGACCAGAAGGAGGTGCAAAAATGGCAAAAACAAGCGAAAAGTACGAGCTCATGTACATCATCAACCCCAACTTCAGCGAGGAAGAGACCGCTGCTGTGGTTGAAAAGTTCAAGGCGCTTGTCGAGCAGAACGGCACACTTGACGAAATGGAGGAGATCGGTAAGCGCAAGCTCGCTTACGAGATCAACTACCTTTCCGAAGGTTACTACGTCCTCGTCAAGTTCACCAGCGCTCCCGATTTCCCCGCGGAGCTCGACCGTGTTCTCGGCATTACCGACGGCATTATGCGCAGCCTGATTACTCTGCGCGCAGAGTAAGGGAGGGCTTGCGATGCTTAACCACATCACCATCATGGGCCGCCTGACTGCTGATCCCGAACTGCGCTATACGCAGAGCGGCGTTGCCGTCGCGTCCTTCCGCGTTGCGGTGGACCGCGATTATCAGCCCAGAGACGGCGGAGAAAAACAGACAGATTTCATCAGTGTCGTCGCATGGCGGCAGACGGGTGAGTTCGTCTCCAAGTACTTCAGCAAGGGAAGCATGATCGTTGTCAGCGGCCGTTTGCAGATGCGCGACTGGACTGACAAGGAAGGCGGAAAACGTACCACGGCCGAGGTCGTTGCCGACAATGTCTATTTCGGCGAGTCCAGACGCAGCCGTGACGAGGGCGCCGGCGCATACCGTGCCGAGCCCCGCCAGAACAGCCAGCAGGGCGGTTATGGCCAGAACAGCTACAGCGGCTACAATTCCGGCTTTAACAGCGCGCCCTCCGGCGGCAGTGCCTTTGAAGAACTTGACGACGGAGACGGAGAGCTCCCGTTCTAATTAATTTTACAGGAGGAAAAAGCCTTGGCTTTCGATCGCAACAAGAGTCGTAAGCGCAGGAAGGTTTGCCAGTTCTGCGTCGATAAGGCCACCTATATCGACTATAAGGACACCGCAAAGCTCCGCCGCTACGTTTCCGAGCGCGGCAAGATCCTTCCCCGCCGCACCACCGGAACCTGCGCTCAGCATCAGCGCAATCTTACCGAGGCCATCAAGCGCGCCCGTCAGGTCGCTCTGATGCCCTACGTTATCGACTGATAATAGTTATTCATTAAAGAAACAGGCTCCCAATGGGGAGCCTGTTTTTTTATTTTTCGCCGGAGAGAGAATAAATTATTTTAAAAACACTATTGACATTATGAAACTATTGAATATACACACAGTAGTGTAAGGACGAAATATGAAAGGAGCCGCGTATGAACACGCAATATAAAAAAGGTGTGCTGGAGCTTTGTGTGCTGTCGCTGCTGCACAGGAGGGACTGTTACGGATATGAGATATCCGAGATGCTCTCCCGGCACATTGACATTGCGGACGGAACGGTTTATCCGCTTCTGCGGAAGCTTAAAGCGGACGGACTGCTCACGACCTACTTGCAGGAGGAAAGCGGCGGACCGCCGCGCAAATACTATAAGCTCACGGAGCTTGGCAGAGAGATCTATCAGAATGAGCGTGCGGAGTATCTGAAGTTTGCGCGGTCTGTAAGAACGTTATTGGAGGATGATAGCGATGACAAGGAATGAATTCATGATGCGGCTGGAAAACGAGCTGCGCAGAAGGAACGTTGCGGACAGCGCCGACGTGATCGAGGAATATGAGCAGCATTTTGCCTTTAAGCTGGCCGACGGATATTCGGAAGAAGAAATCGCCGCAAAGCTGGGAACGCCGGAGGAGCTGGCCGCACAGTTCGGCGAGACGGACGAAGCGAAAAAGTCCGGCGGAAGCAAAGCGCTTGTCGCTGCCGTACTGTGCTTTGCAGACCTGTTTGCCGGTATGTTCTTCGTGCTGCTGGCCGGGTTCGGCATCGTGATGGCGGCATCGGCGCTATCCTTTGCCGCGCTGTCGGTATGTCTTTTCGGAAACCTCAGCATTTACGGCATGATCCCCTCCATGCCGTACTGGTGCGGCGCTGTTCTGGCGCTGTTCTCTGCGGCGCTGGCCGTGCTGATCGCCGTCGGCTGCGTTTACTATGCAGCGTTCCTGCGCCAGCTTATACGCTCCTTCGGCCGCTTCCAGCACAATGCGCTGGCTTCCGCCTCCGGCGAAGCGGTGCTGCCCGCGCTTGCGATCGATCCGCGGTTCTCCGCAAAGACAAAGCGCCGTCTGCGCAGTCTGGCGCTTGTATCGCTGGCATTGTTTGCCGCCTGCTTTGTCCTGTCCTATGTTGTGTGCGCCCTGTCTGCCGGAAGCTTGCAGTTCTGGCATGTCTGGGGTTGGTTCCTGAACTGAGGTGAAGCTTTTATGTACGGCCTGAACGCAGTTGCGCTTATATTCTTCGGCTGCATCAATGTGACGGCGTACCGGCTTTGCAAGTGCCCGGAAGATAAACGCAGAACAGTCATTCTGGCGCTGTGCGCGGTACTTCTTTTCGGCAATCTGCTTCGCTATTGCGTCGTTTACCCGTTTATTAAGGGCGTTGTAATGCGCCCGGTGGAGTTTTCCGCTGTTGCATACTTCGCCGTTCCCGCAATATTGCTGACTTCGAAAAAGCGGATGCACAGCTGGGCGGCCTATTCGGGGCTGATGGCCGGTTTCTTCTACTACATGGCGATGATCACAGCGGGGCGGCATCAAACCGGAGATCCCTGCGCAGACTTACGCTTTTCTTTGCAAGGAAGAATCTGCGCCTGACGGTTTGTATTACTACCTGTGCAGGAAACGCACATACAGCAAAGAGGTCACATCCCAAAACGCGGATCGCCTGTTCGCGCTCAGTGAGCGGCTCTGCGGAATTTCTTACGGTAAGGAGGAAACGCGATGGTGAATGTTCTGATCACGGGCGCTGCGGGCGGCCTGGGCCGCGCGATGGCAATGGAGTGCGGTAAGCGCGGCTATAATCTCTTCCTGACCGACGTGAACGAGGACGGCCTGCGCCGGGTGCAGACCGGTCTGGAGCGGCAGTTCGGCGTGACTGTTGCGGTAAAGGCGTGCGACCTGACGGACCCGGCAAGCGTGGATGCGCTGCTACGGATCATAGATGAGCAAGACCTCCGCTTTGATATGCTGCTGAACATCGCGGGCGTGGATTTTGAGGGCGGTTTTCTCTCCCGCGACCGTGAGCATGTCGTCAGAATCGTGACGCTCAACGACGCCGGGACGCTGCGCATCACCCATGCGATACTGGAGCGCCGCAGGCCGGACCGGCATTTCACGGCTGTTTTTGTCTCGAGCCTCGCCTCCATGTTTCCCATGCCGCTGAAGGCAACCTACGCCGCGTCCAAGCGATTTCTGCTGGACTTTGCCACCTCGCTCCGGCAGGAGCTGAAGGCGCAGGATGCAAATGCGCTGGTGCTGTGTCCGGCTGGTATGGTAACGACGCGGGAAAACGCGGAGGCCATCGCTGCGCAGGGTTTCTGGGGCGATGTGACCACAAATCCGCTGGAGATCGTTGCGCGCAAAACGCTGGACCGCGCGCTGGCGGGCAGGGCGATATATATTCCCGGCGGATTGAACCGCGCCCTCTCCGCGCTCGGCAAGGTCATCCCCCGCACATGGGTCGCCGGGATCATCTATCGCCGCTGGAACCGCGCCCAGCAAAAATGGCTGAGCACCGCCTGTGCGGCAAAATGAAGCCCGGAGCATATATGCTGCGCACCGCGACAGGATATGCAGGAAGTTTCGGGCAGACACAGAGCCGGTATCCGGGAGGGTCATCTCCGGGATACCGGCTCTGTTTTTTGCTCTGGGTCTGTGGTGATAACGGGTTGCAGGACGGAGAAAGCCTTATTTTCTGAAGGGCTGGTCCGTCAGAAGCTTGCCCAGAACACGGCCGTGGGTCATCGCCATGCCGATCATATTTCCGCCGCTGGGCGTCGGATAGTACAGGAAATAGCGCCCGCCGAGAGTGTTGCCGGCGACGTAAAGGCCGGGGATCGCGTTCCCGTCCGCATCTGTTACGTTCATGCTGTTGTCCGTTGTAAGACCGCTCGGGCACATCGCGTCGGAATCGCCGGAGGCTTTGGCGTTCATCACCCTCCCGGCGTAGAACGGCGGCTTCTCGATCGGGATGAGGGCCTTTTTGTCCTTGCCGTAATCCTCGTCGAAGCCTGCGCGGCAGAGCTCGTTATAGCGCTCTATGCTCTTGAGCCAGCGAGCCTTGTCCTCACCGGTGTAGCCGAGGCGGTCGGCCAGCTCCGGAAGCGTGTCTGCGCCCCACATATGCCCGGTCTGACGTTCGGAGGTGGACAGGTTGCGCACATCGTATCCCTCCGTGCCGTGTTCGACGACATGGGAAATATCTTCCGCGGCCTGCTCAAGGTATGCCGGCATTGCCATGTCCGGCATGCTGTGCTGTATGCCGTTTACCTTCAGGTATTCCATCCAGTTGGAGTCGAAAACCGTTGTGACGATCCCTCTGGGCTGGCGGTTCATCTGCGGCCCGATACAGTAGGTGTCCGACTCGTTGCAGAAGCGCTCGCCGCGGGCGTTGAGGGTCAGAAAAGCGGTCATGCCGAAAAACGGGGAGGCGTCATAAGGCATCGTTGTGTCGCGCAGTGCTATCTCCATATTGCCGCCCGCCCACACGCACATTTTGTGGCCGGCGTCCGTATTATTGCCGGTGGTCACGCACACGCCGCGCTTTCCGACGAAGCGCGCATACTCTCCGCTGCGGTTTTTTGCTATGACGGCGGTCACGCGGTCTCCGGTCTTCTCAAGGCACACGCCGCTCCAGCCGCAGAACCACTCCGCGCCCAGCTCTGCCGAACGCCTGACGGAGAACATCTCGACCTCGGACAGGCGGGAGTTGCCGTTTATCCCGACGGTTATCCCGCGCTCGGTTATGAGCTTGCCGCGGAACTGGAGAGTTCCCGCCCAGGTCTTGTTGCCGCCGGTCACGATCGGATATTCATTATAATACGCCTGATGTATGTTGCACTGGTCCTCGTCGAGGAGCGTGCTGTCCGCCGGGATCAGGGACAGGACGTGGTCGAGCATCTCGCCGGAGTTGCGAACGTACATGGAGATGAGGCGCTGGTTGACCCTGTGGCAGCCGCAGCGGAAATATTCCTGGATTATCTCCATCTCGTCATAGGGGCCGAAGCCGCGCTCGATGAAGTATCCGGAGTTATAGGTGCCGATCTGTTCGCCTGTCCAGTGCAGCTTTTCAAACTCCGGCTGTTTTTCCACGACGATCACCTTCGCGCCGCCCTCCGCCGCGGCGAGAGCGCACTGTACGCCCGCGTGACCCGCGCCGAGAACGATGACGTCCGCCTCATAGGTCGCGGTTATAAGAGAGGGATCCACTTCCGGAGCGGCGCCGGGCCAGCCGGGCTGGGTCTTGACATTCACCATTGACGGGGGAGGTCCTTTTTCGGCCTTGGGCTTGTTATCCATGGAATCAGTTCCTTTCTTGTGAAAACGCACAAAAATTACGTTGCACGCATACGTGCTTTTAATTATATTAACATTTATGGTGCGTGTGCGTCAAGGATTATGGATATGGAGCGCCGCAAAAAAACGCCGGACGGGCTGTGACACCCATCCGGCGGAGTTTATGAATAAATCAGACTTCCTTGAAGTATTTGCCCGCGTCCACCTGGAGGAACTGGCCGTTGATGCGCGCGGAGTCATCGCTTGCAAGGAACAGGACGGCTTTTGCGACCTCTTCCGCCTCGACATTCGGGACAAAGCTCTTGTTCTTGCGGTGCTCAAACGCGGCGTAGTCGGGATCGGACGAGCCGTCGGGATCCGAAAGAAGGCCGGAGCACACGACGTTGCAGCGGATGGCCGGGTCGCCCGCATATTGCAGGGCGATGTTTCGCGTCAGGCCGACGAGACCGTGCTGGGCTATCTCATAAGCCGCGCCGCCTGCGCCGCCAAGGCCGAGGAAGGAGCCTACGTTCACACCGACGCCGAAGCCCTGTTCGCGGAAAAGAGTGAACGCCTCGCGGCACATATAAAAGACGCCGGTCTGGCACTGCATGACGGTTTTCTGATACAGGTCATCCGGAGTGGCGGAAACGGGGAGAAGGGGACTGCTTTCCGGCGTGCAGTTGACGACGACGTCCACACGGCCGTATTTTCCCTCCGCCTCTTCGATGAGCGCTTTGCAGGGCTCGGCGGAGTCGATGAAGCCGTCCATCCGGAGAAGAAGGGCGCCTTCTTTTTCGCACAGCGCGCAGAACGCGCTTCCGACGGCGCTTGCGGCGCCGGTCACGAGGACAACTTTGTTAAGAAGCTTCATGTTTCCGTACCTCCTGTTCAGACGCACATTGCGCTGTCAACGCAGATATACTGGCCGCTTACCCACTCGGAATCGTCGCAGGCGAAGAAAAGGATAGCCTTTGCCTGACCTATCGGCGGAGTGCCCATCGGGCCCTTGCCGCCCGCTCCGGCGGGCGGGGGACCTCCGGCGCCGGCATAGTCCGAGCCATTGTTCGGGTCCATATTGCGTATCATGTTTGTGTCCGTCGGGCCGGG
>CAKSWM010000079.1 GCA_934511545.1 uncultured Oscillospiraceae bacterium
TATCCCGGCTCTTGGACATGATTATAGAGCGGCTGTGAGCGAAGCGACCTGCACAAAGGACGGCGTCACTACCTATGTCTGCGCAAACTGCGATGATTCCTACACGGAGACCACTCCTGCCCTCGGACACGACTATGCAGAGACCGTGACTGAGGCCACCTGCACGACCGACGGCAGCACGACCCATAGCTGCAAACGCTGCGGCGACAGCTATACGAGCGATATCGTTTCCGCTCTCGGACATGATTATACCTGCACTGAAGAGGGCGGTAGCCGTGTTTATACCTGCAAGCGCTGCGAAGATACTTACACAGAGGCGATAATGCCTACGGTTGCCGTAAAGCTCAATGTCGGCGAGACATACACGTTCAGCACGGACAACGCGGACGTCACCGAGGAGACCGACTCCGGCATTGCGTCAATGAGAGTTGATGTGAACAGCGCCGGCTATGATCTGGTGTCCAGCCTTACCGAAGGCGATTATCTCCTTGTCTGCGGCGGCAGCGTTCTTACTACCGGAGCTTCCACCTATTACAGCTCGTGGGACGGCGCCGGAACGGTCAGCGGCCTTTCCTGCACAACATACAATTCTTCCGCTGACTATGACAGCTATCTCTGGACGATAACGGCCAAAACAGGCGGCTATACGCTCCGGAGCAGCGACGGACGCTATCTCAACATCACGGCGGGCAGCAGATCGAGCAGCATTACGCTCTCGTCTGAACCTCAGATACTCACGATCACAGATCTTGGAAGTACATTCTCCGTTGCATACGGCAATACGTACCTTGACCGATACAGCTCGTCGTTTGTGGGCGCTTATCCCGGAAGTGCAAACGCAAATGAGCAGTGGTATTTCTACAAGGCGGAAGCGAAAAGCTATGACGTAACGATAACGGGCGTATCCGCAGGAAAAACGGCTGCCGTTATTGGCGGGACGCGCTATGAGATCGACGTACATGCCCATGACTATACCGCCGAGGTCACGTCCAACGCGACATGTACGGAATCGGGATCCGTGACGTACACCTGCGAGGATTGCGGCGAGTCCTATACGGAGACTGTTCCGGCGACTGGCCATGACTATTCCCGCACAGAGACGGACGACGCCTATATCTACACCTGCGTTAACTGCGGCGACAGCTACTCTGAGCCCAAGGTGACAACGACATACAACTCCGTATCTGCAATATCATCCGGGAACACGTATGTCATAACGGTCTATTCCTCCGGAAAATACTACGCCGTAACACATAACGGCACTTCGCTTGGCGTCGAGGCAGTCACCGTATCCGACGGAAAGATCACATCTGATGTTGCCGAAAACATGCTCTGGAACTATTCCGGAAACAAGTTCAGCTTCACCAGCGGCGGTTCGACGTATTATCTGTATAAGTCCGGCTATTCCTCGCTCAGGATCGGCACATACGGCACAAACGCATCGTACAGCAGCAACAGGCTCGGTTTCAGCAACAACTATCTGCGTTATGCCAACGGTTCGCTCTCTCTCAGCAGATTCAACTACACCGCGTGCTATATGTTTGAAGAAACAAACTGAACAGGAAAACAGTTAAAGAACGTCTTAGCTCACACCATTTTATATGGTGTGAGCTTTTTATAGCCGCTATTGCAAAAAGAACATCGCCGGGGATTGTTCTGCTTGAAGAGCGGGAGCGTTAATGTTATAATCTAAACGCTGACAGCTCCCGAAGCTTTTGCGCTGAGATCCATATAATATCATATAAAACGGACATGATGATTCGGATAAGCCGGGGCTTTGGGAAAGGGGAAAGAGCGGCGGAGAATGGTATGTATATCACAACTCGTGGCCTTGTTATAAGAGAGGTCAATTATAAGGAAGCGGATAAAATATTGACCGTGCTGACGGACACGGAGGGAAAGCTGACCGTATCCGCCCGCGGGGCGCGGCGCAAGGGGTGCAGATATTCCGCTGCAACACAGCTTTTCTCTTTTTCCGAGATGACGCTGTTCGGAAACAGAGGACGTTGGTCTCTGAATGAGGCGGAAACGCGCGAACAGTTTCTGGGATTGCGTGAGGATATAGTGAAGCTTGCGCTGGGTTCATATATGGCGGAAGTTCTGGAGGCTGTCTCGGCCGAAGACATGCCTGATCCGCAGGTGCTGCAATGCGGGCTCAACAGTCTGTATGCACTCAGCAGCGGACTGTGCCCGCCGGAACAGGTGAAGGCAGTGTTCGAACTGCGTCTGATGTGCCTGTCGGGCTACGAACCGGATGTTTCCGCCTGCTGTGTCTGCGGAAATACCGAACCCGCGGAGCCTGTCCTGAACATAGAAGGGGGCAGCATACATTGCAGGCGCTGCGCCATGCAGGGAGAACGCGCCTCCGTTCAGCTGTGCAGCGATTCTCTGGCGGCTATGCGGCATATCGTCCTGGCTCCGGCAAAGCGTATATTTTCATATTCTCTGACGGGAGAGGCGGCCGAAAGGCTTTCGGCCGCCGGAGAGAAGTATATGCTCTATCATACCGGACGCGGGTATGGTTCATTGGATTATTACAAAGGCCTTATTTAAGAGGATGCAATTATTATGGAACTGTATGAAAAATCATTAAACACACTCGAACTGCCGAGCGTCCTTGCGCTCCTGGCGGATGAAGCGGTAAGCGATCCCGCAAAGGAAAAGGCGCTTGAGCTCCGTCCCTCGAAATCGGAGTTCGAGGTAAAAAAGCGCATGAGTGAAACAAGCTCAGCAAAAAAGATGATGACGGTAAAGGGCAGCCCGTCTTTTTCCGGAGTGAAGGATGTGCGGTCCAGCCTCAGCCGCGCGGATATGGGCGGGGTGTTGAATACGCGCGAGCTGCTCGACATTGCGGGAGTGCTTCAGACGGCGCGCCTGGTCCGCGGCTATGTCGGGAACGACAATATCGGTAAAACCGATATAGATCATCTGTTTTACAGCCTTCAGGCCAACCGTTTTCTGGAGGACAAGATAAACGGCTCGATAACTGCCGAGGATGAGATAGCAGATGCTGCCAGCGCAGAGCTTGCGGATATCAGGAGAAAGATACGTGCGGCCAGCGCGAGAGTACGCGAGGCTCTGCAAAAGATAATCTCGTCTCCGACCTATGCCAAGGCGCTGCAGGAGCCTATCATAACAACACGCTCGGACCGGTATGTCGTGCCGGTCAAGGCGGACCACAAGGGCTCGGTTCCGGGACTCGTGCACGATGTGTCATCGTCCGGAGCGACTCTGTTCATAGAACCGATGGCGGCCGTTAAGGCCAATAATGAGCTTCGGGAGCTCAGAGCGAAGGAAAAGTTGGAGATCGAGCGCATTCTGGCCGAATTGTCTGCCGACTGTGCTGAACACAGGGAGGACATAACCCGCGATTTTGATATACTTGTGACGCTGGACTTTATCTTTGCAAAAGCAAAGCTGAGCTATAAGTATGACGGAGAGGAGCCGCGGATATCCGAAAGGGAACTGGTGCTGCGAAGAGCTAGACATCCGCTTCTGCCGAAGGACAGCGCCGTGCCGATAGACATTGAGCTTGGCGGAGAGTATGACACGCTGGTCATAACGGGACCGAATACAGGCGGAAAGACGGTGAGCATCAAGACGATGGGGCTCCTCAGCGCAATGGCGCTGTGCGGCCTGCACATTCCCACGGCCGACGGAAGCTGCATACCGGTGTTTCGCGCGGTGCTTGCCGATATCGGCGATGAACAGAGCATAGAGCAGTCGTTGTCCACGTTTTCCTCACATATGACGAATATTGTAAGGATAATCGAGGAATGCGGAGAAGGAACGCTGCTGCTGCTTGACGAGCTTGGCGGCGGCACGGATCCGACTGAGGGCGCGGCGCTTGCCATGAGCGTGATCGAATATGCACGCTCCATGGGTTCGCTGGTCGCCGCGACGACCCATTATGCTGAACTTAAGGTATATGCGACCAACACTGCCGGCGTTCAGAACGCTTCGTGCGAATTTGATGTCGAGACCCTCCGCCCGACATACAGGCTGCTGGTCGGCATCCCGGGCAAGTCAAACGCGTTTGCTATCTCCGCGCGGCTGGGACTGCCCGAGAATATAATCGAGGATGCACGCAAGCGTATCGGAACGGAGAGCGCAAGCTTTGAGGCAACGATCGAAAAGCTTGAGCAGGAACGCCGCAAGATGGAAAAATACGCCGATGAGGCCGAGACCAAGCTGCGCGAGGCCGAAAAAAGCGCAGAGCGCGCCGCAAAGATCGAGGCGGAGCTCAATTCCCGGCTCGAAAAGGCGGAGGAAAAATCCCGCCGCGAGGCACAGCGCATTCTCGACGATGCGCGCCGCACTGCGGACAGCGTGTTTGCAGAGCTCGACGAGATGAAGAAAAAGCAGCAGACCGACGATGATCACAGGCGCGTCAACGAAGCGCGCGCGGAGCTCCGTCGGCGCATAAACGAAAGCGCGCAAAAGTATGCATCGCCAAGCACGCCGGAGCCGGAACCTGAAGCGGCGCCTTCGCGGGAGATCCGCCCGGGAGATACGGTCATGATACGATCAATGGGCATCAAAGCCGAGGTCATCTCCATCTCTCCCGATAAGAACCTTGAATTGCAGGCCGGCATTATGCGCGTGAACGCAAAGCCGGGCGAGGTATATCTGCTGGAAAACGAAAAGAAGAAGCAGCCAAAGAGCAGCGGAAGCGTCTCGGCGGCAAGGACCGGCTTTGCGAGAGTTGGGCCGGAGCTTGACATACGCGGAATGATGACGGACGAGGCGATACCGATCGTTGAGCGGTATATTGACAATGCCGTGATGAGCAAGCTCACCACCGTGACCATAATCCACGGAAAGGGGACGGGTGCGCTGCGCGCTGCGGTCCAGGATTGCCTGAAGCACAATCGCCAGGTGAAAAAATACAGGTTGGGAAGATACGGCGAGGGAGAAACCGGAGTGACTGTGGTAGAATTGAAATAAAATCGATACAGGGCTCAAACCCATAACTGTGCAAGACAACAAATGTTACAAAACTGTTGACGATTAAGCGATAATTTGTTAAAATCTTTTCAGGAATATCAGAATATAAAAGGAGCTGTGACTATGGTTATCCGTGAAGTTGTTATTAACAATCAGGTAGGGCTTCATGCAAGACCGGCGACTTTCTTTATACAGAAGGCCAACGAGTTCAAATGCAGTATATGGATCGAAAAGGACGAAAGAAAAGTCAATGCCAAGAGCCTTCTCGGCGTTCTTTCGCTTGGCATCGTCAAGGGCACCTCTATCAACATAATTGCCGATGGTACGGACGAGGAAGAAGCCGTCAACACTCTGACCGAACTTATAGCAACTGATTTCTCCTGAGTAAACTAAATGTCATAAGCGATATTCACCGGGGCGTGTTTTTTCAGCACGCCCCGTATTTTCATGATGCCGGAGGGAGGTGCGCTCATGGCGGAAAACGAAAACAAACTGCAAAAAAAGATCGAACGTCTGCGTGAAAAGGCGAACAAGCTTCCTCTTGCTCCGGGCGTTTATATTATGAAGGACGAGAGCGGCGAGGTGATATATGTCGGCAAGGCAAAGGCTCTCAAGAACCGTGTCGTAAGCTATTTTCGGGGAGAACATCTGCCCAAGGTCGCGGCGATGGTCGCCAAGGCCGAGGATTTTGACGTGATCGTCGCCAGTTCGGAGTTTGAAGCGCTTGTACTTGAAAACTCCCTTATAAAGCGGCATAAGCCGCATTATAACATCCTGCTGAAGGACGATAAGGGTTATCCTTTTATCAGACTTGACGTAAACAGCGAATATCCGTCTTTTTCCGTTGTGAACAGAACGGCAAACGACGGAGCGAGATATTTTGGTCCCTTCGGCGGCAGAGGGCTTTCGTTCGAGATAATCGATACGGTCTCAAAGGCGCTGAAGCTGCCTACATGCGGAAAAAAGTTCCCGCGCGATATAGGAAAAGAGCGGCCGTGCCTGAACCACCACATGGGAGTCTGCGCGGGCTGGTGCCTGAAGGACTCCGACCCGGAGGAATACCGGCGGAGCATAAGCGACGCGGTAATGATCCTGGAGGGCAGGACGTCCGGCCTTGTCGCCGGGCTGGAGGAGCGCATGCTGGAAGCTTCGTATGAGCTGCGCTTTGAACAGGCGGCGCAGTACCGCGACCGGATAAAAGCGATACAGGGTCTTGGGAATAAACAGAGAGTTATCGCAACGGCATATGCCGACACGGACGCGGTCGGTTACTGCCGCGGCGCAAAATGCTGTTTTGTGGTGCTGCACTATGTGGACGGAGATCTGGCGGGAAAGGATTATGAACTGTTCGAGGAGCCGGTGGAGTCGGATGAGGAGACGCTGTCCGCGATAGTCGGGCAGTATTATTCAAGGCGAGGTTCCTGGCCGAAGCATGTTCTGCTTCCGCTGGAAACGGGTGATGAAGCGGAGCTTGAACAGTATCTGAGCGAAAATGCAGGCAGAAAGGTGTACGTTGAAGTGCCGAAGCGCGGTGAACGCCTGCGTCTGGTCGAGGCGGCTGTGAACAATGCGCGGGAGGAGATCGAACGCGCCGCAACGGCACAGCAGAAACGGCTCAAGACCCTTGAGTGGCTGCAAAAAATGCTCTGCCTGCAAAGCTTTCCGGAGCGCATCGAAGCGTATGATATATCCAATACGGGGGATGATAACATTGTCGCCTCCATGACCGTGCATGTTGACGGAAAACCGCTCAAACGCGATTACAGACGGTTTAAGAT
>CAKSWM010000080.1 GCA_934511545.1 uncultured Oscillospiraceae bacterium
GTCTCCCTCTCTGCGCGGTTTTCAGAAAATGCATATTCATCGATCATCGCCGGGAGCTTCAGATCCGCCGGGAAAGCCATGCTGAAGTTATCGGGGCTTTGGGGAACTCCTGCTTCGGGGGGCCTTTCTCTTTCTGTGCCCGGCGCGTGACTTTTATGGCGCATATTATGCGCCGCTCTCCTTTCATTCAGGGGGAGCACCGCCCAAAAAGCGTGCTCCCCCGCACCAGACCGGAACTTCCGCAGCAGCGGAGGTTCCGGTTTTTGCGTTCATAAAGGACGTTTGCCCGTCAATATCCCTGTTGCAAGCCCAAAATGTTTGTAATATAATTATCTTGTATCATTGTATATTCACGGCCCGAAGGAGTGGTTCAAATGTCCGGCTTTTTTGTAAACGGAGCACCGGTGACAGTCGAGGGAAACCGCAGTCTGATGAGCTTTCTGCGCGACGATCTGCGCCTGACCTCCGTCAAGGACGGGTGCAGCGAGGGCGCCTGCGGCGCCTGCACCGTGCTGATAGACGGAAGATCCTCCCGCGCCTGCATCTGGAAAACGGACCGGCTCGAGGGCAAAAGCGTCGTCACCGTCGAGGGCCTTTCCGATTTTGAAAAGCGGGTATATACCTATGCCTTCGGCGAGGCGGGGGCTGTCCAGTGCGGTTTCTGCACGCCCGGTATGGTGCTCTCGGCCAAGGCGCTGCTCGATGTGAACCGGGACCCGACGGAGCAGGATGCGGCAAAGGCCATACGCGGCAATGTCTGCCGCTGCACGGGCTATGTCAAGATAATAAGGGCGATAATGCTCGCGGCGGAGTGCTTCCGCACGGGCGTTGTCCCGGAAATGGACACGGAGTGGACGCTCGGCGCGCCGGTCCACCGTGTTGACGTTGAGGAAAAGGTGCTCGGAACGGGAAAGTATCCCAACGACATTTACCTCGACGGCATGATATACGGCAGCGCCGTGCGCTCGGCCTATCCCCGCGCGCGTGTGCTCGGCATCGACGCCTCCGCGGCGCTGGCTCTGCCCGGCGTCATCGGCGTGTTCACGGCGGAGGATATTCCCGGCCGGAACAAGGTCGGCCACCTCGTCAAGGACTGGGACACGATGATCGCCGCCGGCGATATCACCCACTATCTCGGCGACGCCATATGCCTTGTCGCGGCGGAGACGCCGGAGATACTCGAGCAGGCCAAGACACTCGTCAGGGTCGAATATGAACCGCTGGAGCCGGTGCGCTCGCCGGAGGAATCCGCGCGGGAGGGCGCGCCGCTCGTCCACCGCTCCGGAAACCTGCTGGCGCACAAGCATATAAAGCGCGGCGATCCCGACGCGGCGATCGCCCGATCAAAATACGTTCTGACGCAAAAATTCTCAACGCCGTGGACGGAGCACGCCTTTCTCGAGCCGGAGTGCGCCGTGGCGTATCCGGAGGACGGCGGCGTTGTCATTCTGTCCTCCGATCAGGGCGCATACGACACGCAGCACGAGACGATGGGCATGCTCGGCCTGCCCGCGGAAAAGGTCCGCGTGCAGAACCAGCTCGTCGGCGGCGGCTTCGGCGGCAAGGAGGACGTCACCGTCCAGCACCACGCGGCGCTGATCGCATATCTGACCGGCCGCCCCGTCAAGGTCCGGCTGACGAGAAACGAGAGCATCCTCATCCACCCGAAGCGACACCCGATGGAAATGGAGTTCACGCTCGGCTGCGACGAAAACGGCATCATCCAGGGAGTCCGGGCGCAGGTCGTTTCCGATACGGGGGCATATGCTTCTCTGGGCGGTCCCGTGCTGGAGCGCGCCTGCACCCACGCCGCCGGGCCGTATAATTATCAGAACTTTGAGATAGACGGCAAGGCGTGGTATACGAACAACCCGCCGGCGGGAGCCTTCCGCGGCTTCGGCGTAACGCAGACCTGCTTCTGCATAGAGAGCCTTCTCAACCAAATGGCCGGGCTTGTCGGCATTTCGACCTGGGAGATCAGATACCGCAACGCGATACGCCCCGGACAGGAGCTGCCCAACGGCCAGATCGCGGACGCCTCGACCGGCCTTGTAGAGACGCTGGAGGCCGTGAAGCCCTATTATGACGCGGGAAAATACACCGGCATAGCCTGCGCGATGAAAAACGCGGGCGTCGGCGTCGGCATTCCCGATACTGGCCGCGTGCGGCTCGTCGTCGAGGGCGGAAAGCTGCATATCCTCGCGGGCGCATCCTGCATCGGGCAGGGCCTCGGCACCGTGCTCGTCCAGATGGTCTGCGACCGGACGGGACTGCGCCCCGGCGACATCATATATGAGCGCTCGAACACATGGTCCGCGCCGGATTCCGGCACGACCTCCGGCTCGCGCCAGACGCTGTTTGCGGGCGAAGCCTGCCGCCGAGCCTGCGAGGGGCTGAGCCGGGAGCTGGAGGGCGCGTCCCTCGAACAGCTTGAGGGGCGTGAGTTCTACGGCGAATATCTCGGAAAAACGGACCCGCTCGGCGCGGATGTGCCGAATCCCGTGAGCCATGTCGCCTATGGCTATGCAACGCAGCTCTGCGAGCTGGACGACGACGGAAAGCTCCTGCGCATCGTCGCGGCGCATGACGTCGGCCGCGCCGTCAACCCCCTCTCGGTCGAGGGACAGATCGAGGGCGGCGTCGTAATGTCGCTGGGCTATGCCCTGACGGAGCAATATCCGCTCGAGGATTGCAGACCCACCGCGAAATTCGGCACGCTCGGACTGTTCCGCGCGACGGAGGTCCCGGAGATAAAGCCGATAATAATCGAAAAAGAGGGGCTGGACGTCGCCTGCGGCGCGATAGGCATCGGCGAGATAACTTCGATACCGACGGCCCCCGCCGTCGCGGACGCGTATTACCGCTATGACGGCATGTTCAGAACGTCGCTGCCGCTGGCGAATACGCCGTATGAGAGGAAAAAGTGATTAGAAAAGCTCCATATCCCGCTTATAGTCAATGTCCATAAGCTCCCACGCAGGGACCTCAAGGGTCACGAGCGCTTCCGGATGCATTCTGATGACCGCGCTTCCGCCGCGGTCGCCGGTCAGCGCGCGAAGCTCCGCAAAGAAGCGCGCCGGAAAAATGCAGGGGTTGCCGCGCGTCCCGCCGGAGGCGAGCGCCGCGATGTGCGACGGATCGCGCAGAAAAAGGTCGATAAGGCGCGAAACGCTCTCCCGCGCGAGCATGGGCTGGTCGGAGACGAGAAACATCGCGCCGCCGGCGCCGCCCAGCGCGTCCAGACCGAGCCGCACCGTGCGGCTCGCACCCTCTTCCGGCCGGTCGTTTATGACGGAGACAAAGCCGTATTTTTCCGCGAGAGCGGCGGCGCGCCCGCCCCGAGACACGACGCATACGCGCTCGAAGCGGCCGTCCGGAACGGCGTCGAGCGCCCGTTCGATAAGCGTTCTGCCGTCCAGAACGGCGAAAAGCTTGTCTTCGCCGAAGCGCGAAGCGCGCCCGGCCGCCATGACGACACAACCGAGTTTCATGATTACCGCCCCTTTTGGTATAGAATGTTCACATATATATTAAGGCAGCACAGCATGTTCCGGCAAGAGTGATTTGCGGACAAAGCGCCGCTGCCAGGGAAAAAATAACGCCGCCGGGCGGCGGCAGACAGGAGGCCGAACAGATTGAGCAGGAGCGTAGGAAAGAGCGTGCCGCGTGTGGACGCCTTCGACAAGGCCACCGGCAGAGCCAGATATACCGACGATCTTTGCACACCGGATGCGCTCGTTGCAAAGGTCCTTCATTCAACGATAGCCCACGGACACGTCAGGAGCATCGATGTTTCCGAGGCGGAGAGGGTACCCGGTGTGGTAAGGGTGCTGACATGCTTCGACGTGCCGGACATCCGGTTCCCGACGGCGGGACACCCGTGGTCAACGGACCCCGCGCATCAGGACATAGCGGACAGAAAGCTTCTCAACGCGCACGTTCGGTACTACGGGGACGATGTGGCCGCGGTCATCGCGGAAAACGAGGTCGCCGCGGCACAGGCTCTGCGCAGGATCCGGGTGGAATATGATGTTCTGCCCTTTGTTCTGGACGCGCAGGAGGCCATGAAGCCGGGCGCGCCCGTCATACACGAGGAGTTTCCCGATAACGTCCTCAAGCACACGTCCTCCCGCGCGGGGGATTATGCGGAGGCGATAAAGCAGCCCGGCCTCATAAAGGTCGAGGGCTGGTATGACACCCCGACCGTACAGCATTGCCACATCGAGAACCATATCTGCTATGCAAGCGAGGAGGGCGGGCGCATCACCGTCGTCTCTTCAACGCAGATACCGCATATCGTGCGGCGCATCGTCGGTCAGGCTCTCGGCATCCCCTGGGGCCGCGTGCGCGTCATAAAGCCCTATATCGGCGGCGGCTTCGGCAACAAGCAGGACGCGCTGTATGAGCCGCTGTGCGCCTGGCTGTCCACGCAGGTCGGCGGCAGGCTCGTCAAGCTGGACGTTTCGCGCGAAGAGACCTTTGTTTCCAACCGCGTACGCCATGCGATACGCTTCCATATCATAAGCTGGCTGCGGCCCGACGGCAGCTTTGCCGCTCGGAAGCTGGAGATGTTCTCCAATCAGGGCGCATATGCCTCCCACGGCCACAGCATCGCCGCTAAGGGCATGGGCTCGTTCCCGCAGCTCTACCCCTGCGAAAACTATGAGTGCGATTCCTATACGGTGTTCACGAACTGCCCGGCCGCCGGAGCCATGCGCGGCTACGGTATGCCGCAGACGACCTTTGCCGTCGAGTCCCACACGGAGGACTGCGTCCGCGCGCTTGGCGCGGACCCGCTGGAGTTCCGTCTGAAGAACCTCATGCCCGTCGGCTATACCGACGCCTTCACCCACAACGTCAACTGGACCAATTCCTTTGAACAGTGCCTTGAAAAGGCGATGACGGCCATTGATTACAGACGGAAGCTGGAGGAATATAAAAACCAGACGGGTCCCGTCCGGCGCGGCGTCGGCATGTCCGTTTTCTGGTATAATACCGCCGTCTGGCCGATATCGCTGGAGAGCTCGAGCTGCCGCCTTGTGCTCAATCAGGACGGCTCGATCCAGTTCCAGACCGGCGAAACAGAGATAGGGCAGGGCTGCGACACGGCCTACTGCCAGATGGTCGCGGACGCCGTCGGCGTTCCGTTCGGGAGCGTTCACGCCGTCTCGACACAGGATACGGACGTAACGCCCTTCGGCACCGGAGCATATGCCTCCCGCCAGACCTATGTCGGCGGCTTTGCCATAACAAAGACCGCGAAGCTTCTGCGCGAAAAGATACTCGATTATGCCCGCATCCTGACCGGGCTGCCCGCGGAGGAGCTTGACCTTGCGGACGGGAATATCACCGGCAAAGGCGGCGAAACGCTGATGACGCTCGGCGAGCTGGCGACACAGGCGCTTTACAGCCTTGAGGACAGCCGCCACCTGACGGCCGAGAGCACCGCGCAGATAAAATCGAACGCATATTCCTTCGGCTGCGCGATCGCGGAGGTCGAGGTCGATATTCCGATGTGCAAAGTGAAGCTTCTGAACATCGTGAACGTCCACGACTGCGGCACGCTGATAAACCCCGCGCTGGCGGAGGCTCAGGTCCACGGCGGAATGAGCATGGCCATCGGCTATGCGCTCGGGGAGCAGCTGCTGTTTGACGAAAAGACGGGAAAGCCGCTGAACAACAATCTGCTCGATTATAAGCTCTCGACGATGATGGATCACCCGCATCTGGAGGCGGAGTTCGTCGAGAACGCGGAGCCGACGAGCCCCTTCGGCACAAAGGCTCTCGGCGAGCCGCCCGCCTGTCCCGGCGCTCCCGCGATACGCAACGCGATAGCAAACGCCGCCGGCGTTTACATAGACAGAGTGCCCATAACGCCGCATGTTCTGTTTGAGGAGTTTTCAAAAGCAGGAATGATAAAATAGGGGAGTAATCTTTATTCTTTTTATTATTTGATGGGTACTTCTATTTTATCTTTAGCTTTACCAAGCGTGAGTCTCTTTCAGAGGGACATACTTTTCCGCTTGTCCGGAAAAGTATGCAAAAGGGACACACAAGGGGGACTCTTACAGAGCCGTCCCCCTTGTGAATCCCCCTCCTAAGGGGCAGCCGGGTACTTCTGGGCTCAAAGAGGGCTTTGCAAATCGTTACGTCTAATCAACCGCGCTGCTCACGCCACGCGCGGAACGTCGAAAGTGACAGCTTATCGCTCCGCTTCCGCTGACGAGAGAAGCGAAAGCTCCGCCGAACGCAGTCATTTCTCCTTATTCATCCGAGAGCCGCTGCGCTGGGCTCTCGTCTGAGATAAAAAAGCCCCCAACCATTGTACAACAAACTGTCCTCCGCGCGTAGCGATAGCAGCGCGGTTGTTTAAAGGAAAAGTATAGCACGCACTTATTAAGGCTGCTGCATTAGAACCGTTGATTTTAAACGGTACCCGTCCATTCATTAGGAGGGGAAATCCAAAAGGGGACGGCTGCGTCCTCACAAGCTCTGTATCGTCTCGCAGTTGGCTAACGCCAACCGCTCGCTCACTTCGCTGCTCGTCCTTCTCAAATCGAAACTGCTGTTTCGATTTGATTTAGGAAGAAGGAGCAAGCGGATATGCAGTTTTCGCAGTTCCTGCGGAAATGGAATGGAGCG
>CAKSWM010000081.1 GCA_934511545.1 uncultured Oscillospiraceae bacterium
AACAGCCGCGTCGGTACATTTCCGCATAAAAAATTTTCCGTTCCGCACCCCGGAAAAGCGGAAGTACAGCTCCTGTGACGCCATGGTTTCAAACAGTCTGTTTTCCTCATAGCCGGAGGTGAATATGCGCTCTGCAAATACGTCCGTCAGGTATGGATATGTCGTGTACATTCGCATATCCACGCGGTCATCAAGACTCATCAACAGCAGCGGAAAGGTTCCCGTGCAGCCGGATTCCACAACGAGTATCCGCTCTGCGTCAACACCCTCCAGCATGGAGCAAAGAACATCTTTCGCCCGCGGATAGCCGGCGATCGTCTTTCGGATATCCGGCATGACAAAGCGGAGAAAGGACCGCCATTCCGTACAGCCTGCCTCCAGCGCTCTGTAAATCGGCGCTCTGATCTCATCATCCGCATTTTCCCGTCCGGTGAGCGCGGCAAAGGAGCTCCGGCTGAGAAGCCACGGGTAAACGCATCCTCTCCCCTGCGCGGAATAGCGGACAAAGGGCAGGAGCGTATCGCGCAGGAGAAAAACATACGCCGTTTTGCCGTCATATCCCACCCATTCACAAAACCGCCGCAGTTTGTCCGCGAAAGGCAGCGGCTCCGCAAGCGGCATTGCAGAGGCATCCCTCATCGTCTGCGAGATCGCACAGCGCAATTCCATATCCTGTTCCGAATAGGAAAGCTCACCGGCGTCCGCCCATTTTGGGGGAGGTGGAAACGGCTCTGTATTGTTTCTCTTCAGATATTCCCGCAATCTTGATACGCCGGAAAAGGCTCCTTCGAGTTCCTCGTTCAATTCGGTATAGCCCTCGTCGGCAAGGTCGTCCAGCATCCGCAAAAGCCGGCGGGCGCGATACAGGCCGGCACTTGTCACGGTGGTATTCTCAAATCTTTGCAGTTCGTCCCGGTAAAAGCCCAGACTGTACGAAAGAAAGCCCATCCTAGCGTTCCTGAGGCTCCGCCGCGGTTCCCCCATGCCTTTCCCCGGCCCCGGACTTTACAAGCAGCATCATGGCTCGGAACTCCGTGGACAGCATTTCTCCCAGCTTTTTTTCGGAAAAGCGGCACATCCGCGTGGCGCACAAGGCTCCGACCCCAAAGGTATATATCCATACGTTCTCAAAGAGAAGCTTTGCTTCGGCTTCGCTCATGCCGTATTCTTCCCGTATCAGCCGGATACAGGTTTCCGCGGTGGGACCAAGCTCGCCGAACACATCGTCGAAACTGACGGCGTTCCGGTTTTCCTGCATGAACAGCAGCTGATACAGCTTCGGCTCCCTTGCTCCGAACATGACCATCTGCATCCCCACCTGCTTGAAAAACGGAACATCGGGCTGTTTCTGTTCCGCAAAGCTCTCAAACCGGTGCATGGCGGCGGTGCGCACCTCGTCCTGCACCTCTTTCATGCTGTTGAACACGGTAAATATCGGCCGGGCGGAACTGCCGAGCGCATCGCCCAGTTCTTTCGCCGTCAGCGCTTCGACGCCCTTTCGCGACACGATCTCCAGCGCGGCCTGCACGATCTCCTCTTTTGTGAATTTCGGTTTCGGCGGCATATGAATTCTCCTTATAGTACAAAAACATTTGTTTTGAAACGTTCGTTTTGCATCGAGCGTTTTTAATTATAGCCATATCGTCATTCTCTGTCAATAGCCCTCGGAAAAAAGCTATGATATAGACACATTTGACACGTCCTGGCATTCATGCTAAACTTGAAATAAAAAAACTTAACAGGTGAAGGGAGAGCTGACACAATGCCTTTTCTGAACACAAAAATCATCATTCCGGTAATAATCGCCGTGCTCGTCGTTATACTCTGTGCCTGCGGCTACATCAAAGCGCCGCCCGACGTCGCATATATCATCTCGGGTCTGCGCAAAAACCCGAAAATTCTCATCGGCCGCGCCGGGATACGCGTCCCCTTCCTTGAGCGCGTGGATAAGCTGATGGTCCGCCAGATATCCATAGACATCAAATCCGACGGCTATATCCCCACTCAGGACTTCATCGGAGTTGACGTAGACGCCGTCGCCAAGGTGCGTGTAATGACCGACCCCGACGGCATCAAGCTCGCAATGCGCAACTTCCTGAACATGGACGTCGCGGGGTTCGAGCGCGCGATAGTCGATTCCCTTCAGGGTAATATGCGCGAGATAATCGGCACCATCACTCTCAAGGAGATATGCAACGACCGCAAAAAATTCGGTGACGAGGTCCAGGCCAAGGCCCAGACCGATATGAACGCTCTGGGCATTCAGATCATCTCCTGCAACATACAGCGCGTGACTGATGAACGCGAACTCATAAACGCACTCGGTCAGGACAACATGAGCAAGATACAGAAGGACGCCGCCATCGCCAAGGCCGAGGCCGAACGCGACATCGAGATCGCGCGCGCCGAGGCGGCAAAGGCCGCAAACGACGCCAAGGTGCAGTCCGACACCGAGATCGCAATAAAACAGAACGAGCTTGCCATCAAGCAGTCCGAGCTGAAGGAAGCCGCCGACATCAAGAAAGCCGTTGCCGACGCCGCATACAAGATACAGGAAGAGGGCCAGCGCAAGACCATCGAGATAACCGCCGCCAACGCCGACATCGCGCGCCGCGAAAAGGAAGCGGAGCTTGCCGAGCGCGAGATAACGCTCAAGGAGCGAAAGCTGGACGCCGAAGTCCGCAAGCAGGCGGACGCCGAAAAATATGCCGCCGAGCGCCGGGCAGAGGCGGACCTTATAGTCCGCCAGAAGGAGGCGGAGGCAAAGCGCTATGAGCAGGAACAGACAGCCGCCGGTATCCGCGCCGTCGGCGAGGCGGAGGCCGAGGCTATCCGGGCAAAATCCATTGCGGAGGCCGAGGGCATCGACCGCAAGGCCGAGGCCATGAAGAAATACGGCGAGGCCGCGATGCTCGAGATGATAATGCAGGCCCTTCCCGTTATAGCCAAGAACATAGCCGAACCGCTCGGCAAGGTCGATAAGATCACCATGTACGGCGAGGGCAACAACACAAAGCTCATCTCCGACATCGTCAACACGACCACTCAGGTATCGGAAGGACTCATGCAGAGCATGGGGATAGACCTGAAGGCACTGCTTTCGGGATTCCTGGGCGGCAAGGCCGCTGCCGGCATACAGGCATCCGCTCCCGCGGAACCGGGGACACAGGATGAATCCCCATCCGAAGACGAAAACGGCCCCACCACGGAAAATGAAGAAGAGTGACAGTATTATGGAAGAAAAAATAACCCGCGAAATGCTCGCAGACGGAAACATGCTGCGCTATTTGAAGACGAAATTCATGAACGACCGTTCGCAGGATAATCTCATATCTCTGCTGGCCTGTCTGCGCGATTCGATCGTGTTCGTGCCGATGAACGTGACCGGCAGCGGCGACAACGAGACCCCGGAACCGCTGCGTTACCGTCCCGAGCTGCTGAGAGGACCGGACGGCGGACTGTATTTCCCGGTGTTTACTCAGAAGGAGTCGATCCCCGAGGCGTTTGAAAATAATTTCACCTGGACTCCCATCGAGGCTGTCCAGTGTGTCCGCATGGCTCACGCCGAGGGCGGGCTCGCAGGCCTGGTAATGGACGCTTTCACCGAGGTCCTGACAATGCCCATGAACATAGCAGACATTATCGAAAAGATCCCTTCGTCGCTTGCAGACAGCGAAGAGACCTGAAATCAGAAAGAACGCGCTACAGCTTCGGCTGCGGACTGAAATTGTAGACCCGACGCTATTTTTTGCATAAGAGCACACGGCTTGTGGAGATCATCCACAAGCCGTGTTTTTATAAACACCTGTATCGAATCATATTAAACTCAAAATTTACTTGAGCTCTCCACATGACTGCTAAATACCAAAAAACTTGCAGTTTTCACGCAGAAGCAGACAAGGATATTAAAAGACGCCATGGAATACCACCCATGTTGCGAGCAGGAAAAGTGGGCTGATATTTGCATATCAGCCCACTTTAGGTCTGTCCATATAAAATTTCAACTTAGGGCCGTGTTTCTCCGCTCCCCCACAAGCTTCATTATCGGGTTATACTTGCGGCCGCGGTCTACATTCCCGCCATATAAGCGCCCACCTGTCTGCCCAGCGCATGGCACATACCAAGGCTGGAACCGCCTATCGGCGTTGAATACTGCAACGGAAATATCTCTCCCGCGCAGTTTCCTGTTGCAAACAAGCCCTGGATAGGCTCGCATGCATCGTCAAGCACTTGCTGATTACCATCCACCACCAGTCCCGCCAAGGTCACCATAAGGAAACCGGCATCCTTGTTTGCCGCGCAGCCGAAGAAAGGCGGTTTAATGACCGGGCGCATCAGGTTTGGATCCTTCGCAAAATCTTCATCCCGGCCCTTTGTGCACAGCTCATTATAACGCGCGATCTCGTCAAGGAAATTTTGTTTGTGCACTCCCTCATAGCCCAGATAGTCAGCCAGCTCTTCCAGCGTATTGGCGGCATACAGCCGAGACTGGAACGGACCACCGTTTTTACTGCGAGAAACCTTCGTCCCGTCATCTTCGCCTTCCATTGCACGGTGCTTTGCCATTTGAACTGCCCCCGAGCAGCCCCTTGAGCCGCTTTCAAGTGCCCGCCGGCACAGCTCCTCGATCGCAGGAACTGAAAAGTCGTCGCTGAGATCGACGCCCAAATGGTCCATCGCCTGATATTCCAGATCCTCACGCCAATTGGAGTCCCAGACGGTCACAATGTTCCCCTCAGGCTGCCGGACCGCACGGAGCCCAACGCCCCACAGTCCCATAATTCCCTCGTTCGAAAAACGTTTGCCATGAGAATTCAGTTTCAAGAACGCAGCTCCACCCATGGCGCCCGGTCGGCCGGTCATAGTGCAATACATGCCTCCGCGCGGCGCGGGTTGTATATGTCCGCCGGCCCAAATACCCATTTTGATACCGCTTCCATCTCTGCCCATGCGCGGCACACGGTATTTCTCCATGTTTTCCGATATTTCCATGAACTCATCGAGTAAATCAATGCACATCTGTTTATCCAGCGCAAAATCTCCGGCAGCCAAAAGCACACCTTTATTTGCTCTGAACCGATAGTATTTACCGTCTCTGCTCTTTGCGATCAGCGCGGCAACTCTTTTGCCATCCTTTTCAAGGTACTCGCCCGCAAATCCAAAGCGTGTAACGCCGCCCTTATCTTCAAATATCTTTATTGTATCCTTGATTGCTTGGGCAAGCCCCTGATCGAGATTATTTTTATCAAAGATCATTGTACCTATGAAATTCTTATAGCCGTTTACGTCCCCTTTAAACTTTTCCGGCTTTGGATTCATAAATATATGGATAGAGTCACGGTATTTCTTATCAAGCGGTTCAAGGAACCAGTCAAATGTCTCGCCGGAATGATACGCATATTTTCGTATCAACTCCGTATTGCACCTGTTTATAGACCGCTTCTGGTACTCAAGAATAAGATCGATCGGGTCATATTCCGGCACCCCGCGCTCTTTTGCAAATCGGGAATTGAACGTACCTATCTCATGCCCGTAAACGATCAGGCGCTCCCGCTCGGCTTTTTCTACCAAAATCACAGAAGCCCCCGCTTCGACAGCCGCACGTGCCGCCAGCACTCCTGAATGTCCGGCTCCGACGATTATTATATCCGCCGTTTCTTCAGACACTATCCGGCTTTCATCCACAGGCTCCGGAGGTATCATCCATCCGTGCTTTTCTTCAAAAAACATTTTCTCAACTCCTTGGATATTCGGCTGTCACTTTCCGAGGTATCTGTCAAGCGCTCCCTGTTTGATCGCAGCACATTCATCTATGCCCATCTCTTTTACCCGGCCGCAGAACTCCTCATAATCAGCTTCACCGTACTCACCGGTTATATATTTGTTTATAAACTCAGCCGTCAGGGTAAATATGTCGCTCCAGACCGCGCTGTACTTCTCCGATTCTTCAGAAGAGAGCATGGCACTATCCGGCCAGTTCCAATCTCCCGGGGCATTGTCCGCCCAGCGTTCCAGTCCTTCAAGCTGGTACTCGTTCATAGTACTGAAAGTGCGTGTAAACTCCTCTATTCCAACGGCAAGTTTCTGACCAAATGTATATCGGAATATGCCGATTCCATTCGGATCGTTGATTATCGCTTCGCCAAAAGTGGGCTTACCATCCACACGTTCAAAAGATACTCCTTCGACCCCATAGTTTGCAAACTCGTGACCTTCCTCCGTCCAAAAATAATTGAGCCAACGCATAGCCACTTCCGGTTCCTCACAGCACGCAGAGACACACAGCCCCTCGGACTCATAAACCGCCTGCGGTGGGGAAATGTGCAGCTCATCTTCAGCGTTCAAGCGAGGATTGGATACACCGACAATATAATAATCTCCATCATCGGACATTATATCATCAAAATTTGTCATATTTGTCGCATACTGCATAAACGCGCCAACCTTGCCCTGAGTGAGCATTTCGGAATCGTTGAACGCGATCGCTCCGCTTACATAATCATGATAAAGCAGATCCTCGGCATACCACGTCTGCATCATATTCATATAATCAAGGAACTCCGGTTCCAACGGAGTATAGATTGCGGTTCCATCCCGGTTGATATACGGATCGCTGAAGAAGAAGCAGTCCACGGC
>CAKSWM010000082.1 GCA_934511545.1 uncultured Oscillospiraceae bacterium
GCCGATACCCGTCAGTTCAGGCAAAACTTGTTATATCCGAACGGAGGTCAACACCAATGGTCAAAGCAATAGTGGGCGCAAACTGGGGCGACGAGGGCAAGGGAAAAATAACCGACCTGCTCGCCGAAAATTCAGACGTCGTTATCCGTTTTCAGGGCGGCGCCAACGCGGGACACACGATCATCAACGATTACGGCCGCTTCTCGCTGCACACTCTCCCCTCCGGTTCATTTTACCCCCATGTTACCAATATAATCGGAAACGGAGTTGCTCTCGACATTCAGAAGCTTGTTGACGAGCTCGACAGTCTGACAGCTCAGGGTGTCCCGGCGCCTAACCTTCTCGTATCGGAGCGCGCGCAGCTCCTGATGCCCTACCACATCCTTCAGGACAGCTATGAGGAAGAGCGTCTCGGCGGAAAAGCTTTCGGATCCACCAAGAGCGGCATAGCGCCCTTCTATTCCGACAAATACGCAAAGACCGGCATACAGGTCTGCGACCTGTTCGAGCCCGAACGGCTGCGCAGCAGGCTCTTCGCCGCGCTCGAGATCAAGAACGTTCTCTTTGAGCACCTTTACCACAAGCCCGCCATGGACGGCGGCCAGCTTTATGAACAGCTTCTCGCTCTCGGCGATAAGATCCGTCCCTATGTCGGAGACACCGTGAGCTTTGTTCACGATGCGCTCGCCTCCGGAAAGAACATACTGCTCGAGGGGCAGCTCGGCTCCATGAAGGACCCCGACCTCGGTATCTTCCCGATGACCACCTCGTCCCACACGCTTGCCGGCTTCGGCTGCATCGGAGCGGCCGTTCCACCGACGGCGATAAAGGACATCGTCTGCGTCACCAAGGCATATTCATCCTGCGTCGGCTCAAAGACCGAACCCTTTGTCAGCGAGCTGCACGGCGCAGAGGCGGACGAGCTTCGCGCCCGCGGCGGAGACAAGGGCGAATTCGGCGCTACGACCGGACGTCCCCGCAGAGTCGGCTGGTTCGACGCCGTGGCAACGCGGTATGGCTGCATGGTGCAGGGCGCGACCGAGGCCGCTCTGACCTGTCTGGACGTTCTCGGTTATCTCGACGAGATCATGGTCTGCACCGGATACGAGATCGACGGGACCGTCACCGATAAGTTCCCCACTACGCCGGGACTCGAGCGTGCAAAGCCTGTTTTCGAGACACTGCCCGGCTGGAAGTGCGACATCCGCGGCTGCAAGAGCTATTCCGAGCTCCCCGCAGAGGCAAAGGCCTATGTCGATTTTCTCGAGGAAAAGATCGCCTGCCCAATACGCATGGTCTCCACCGGACCGCGCCGCGAGGACATCGCCTTTCGCGCATAAACCTGTACATTCCCGCCTGTGAAATGTTGAATTCATGAAAAAATCCGACCCTCCGCCTGCTGTAAGCTTTGGCGGAGGGTTATTTCACGCCCTGCGGGTGCAAGGCCGTAAACGCTGTAAAATCAGCATTTTTCTGGCACGGAACATTATTGTATTGTCAGGCTGCATATACTATGTTAAAATATTGATAAACTTTGCGAAAAAGCTGTTGACATTCCACTTTCCGGAACGTGTACAATAAGCCTGCAAACCAAAAAGAGAGAGGGAATCAAAATGATCCTGTCATTTGAGGGGCACACTCCCGAGATCGGCGAGGGGACTTATATCAGTCCGACCGCCACGGTCGTCGGGAATGTCAAGATCGGAAGGTCCTGCTATATCGGTCACGGCGCCGTCGTGCGCGGGGATTACAGCCGCATAGAGATCGGCGACTTTACCTCCGTCGAGGAGGGCGTTGTCGTCCATGCGCCGCCCGACACCGTCGCACAGATTGGCGAGCATGTGACCATCGGCCACAACGCCGTGGCGCACAGCCGGTTTATCGACGACTGGGCCGTTATCGGCATGTGCTCCGTCGCCAGCATCGGCTCCCGCATTGGGCGATGGGCCGTGATAGCGGAGGGCGCCGTTGTCAAGCAACGCGCGGAGATCCCCGACGATACCGTCGCCGCGGGCACGCCCGCAGTACCGATCCGCCCCGTCTCCGATAAAGAAAAAGAGCTCTGGACCGGGGTCAAGGAACTGTATAACGGCCTTGCCGGCAGGTATCTTACCGGTTCGGAAGTCATCGGACAGCATCCGCTGCGCATCGACCATTTGAAGGAGGAAATGCCATGATCGCATTCTGGTCCGCCGCAACAGTAATATTTCTCATCATAGAGGGCGTGACCGCCGGGCTGGCCTCTATCTGGTTTGCAATAGGCTCCGCCGCGGCGCTCATCAGCGCACTTTTCGGCGCGCCCGTCTGGCTTCAGACCGTCTGGTTTGTCATCATCTCCGGAGTCACGCTTTTCTTTACCCGTCCGCTGGCAAAGAAATACGTAAACTCCAGGACCGTGCCTACGAACGCCGACCGCCTGATCGGCATGGAGGGCATCGTCACCGAACGTATCGACAACCTGAAAGGGACAGGATCAGTCGCCATCGACGGTAAAACATGGACGGCGCGCTCCGCCGGAGACGAGATCATCGAAAAGGGCGCAAAAGTCAACGCTCTTGAGATATCCGGAGTCAAGCTCATCGTCGCAGAGGCCCGCGAACACGCCGAAGTCTGAAAATACAAAAACCGGATCACAAAAAAGGAGGAAGTTCAATGCCTGATATCACCGGATTCATCGCACCTGTTATCATTATCGTCATTATCGTTTCCATTCTCGTCAAAAACATCCGCATCGTGCCGCAGGCCCGCGCCTTTGTCATCGAGCGCCTCGGCGCATACAGCGGGACATGGAGCGTCGGCCTGCACATGAAGATACCGTTTATCGAGAGGGTCGCAAAAAACGTCTCCCTCAAGGAGCAGGTCTACGATTTCCCGCCCCAGCCCGTTATCACCAAGGATAACGTCACCATGCAGATCGATACCGTGCTTTACTTTGAGATAACGGATCCCAAGCTCTATACCTACGGCGTCGAAAACCCCATAACCGCTATCGAGAACCTGTCCGCCACGACGCTGAGAAACATCATCGGCGAGCTGGAGCTCGACCAGACGCTGACCAGCCGCGACGTCATCAACAGCAAGATGCGCACCATTCTCGACGAGGCGACCGATCCCTGGGGCATCCGCGTCAACCGCGTTGAGCTGAAAAACATTCTGCCTCCGCGCGAGATACAGGATGCAATGGAAAAGCAGATGAAGGCCGAGCGCCAGCGCCGCGAGGCGATCCTGCGCGCAGAGGGCGAGAAAAAGGCCGCCATACTCGAGGCAGAGGGCGAGCGTGAATCCGCCATACTCCGTGCGGACGCAAAAAAACAGGCCGCCGTTCTTGAAGCCGAGGGTCAGGCGGAAGCCATACTCAAGGTCCAGACGGCCACCGCGGAGGGCATACGTCTCATAAACGAGAGCTGCCCGTCCGACGCGGTAATAAAGATCAGGGCGCTCGAGGCCTTTGCGGCCGCCGCTAACGGCAAAGCGACAAAGATCATCATCCCCTCCGAGATACAGGGCCTCGCCGGCCTTGCGGGCGGGCTTGTTGAGACCGTGAAGGACACCGGGACCGAATCTCCCAAAAGCTCCGCGGCACAGACAGAACAATGATACGCGGCGGCGCTGAGCACAGCGCCGCCATTTTCAAAACACATCGAAAGGAGATGCAAAAATGCTGTTCAAACGTAAATGGGTCGAATTCCGCAAGTTCCGCAGTGAAGCCGAAGCACGGGAAGTCCAAGCTCTGTTTGAGCGCGAGGGCATACGGTACAGGCTCTCGGCCTACACCCGCGAGAGCCGCATGCTCGGCTCCGTCATGCACAAGATGAACTCCCGCACTCCCAACGACGTCCTCACCACATCCTATATGTCCGATCCCGGACTTGACATATACACCTTTGAGGTGCACCGGGACGACCTCCGGAGAGCCGGCAGTCTTGTGGGCTCCGGCTCGGCGGAAGGAGGCTTTACATCGCCTTACAAATATCTCCGGACCGACGCAAACGACAAAGCCGGCAGCTGACAGTGTTTCTCGGCCGCCCGAAACGCCGTTAAAAAAAGTCTGCCCCTGTTCGAAAGCCGGATCGAACAGGGGCAGCTTTGAGCCGATGTCGGTTTTTTTACATTTCTCTTCTGCCCTCAAGGGCGCGCAGAAGGGTCGCGTCGTCGGCAAACTCAAGGTTGGAACCGACGGGTATGCCATAGGCAAGGCGCGTCACCTTTACCTCAAACGGTTTCAGCAGGCGCGAGATATACATGGCCGTGGTATCGCCCTCCGTATCGGGGTTGGTCGCCATGATGACCTCCTCCACCCCGCCGGCGGCAACGCGCGAAACGAGCTCCGCAACGCGTATATCGTCCGGGCCGATGTGACTCATCGGCGAGAGCACGCCATGCAGAACATGGTAAACACCGTCATATTCGCGGCTGCGTTCGATCGACAGCACGTCGCGCGGCTCCGCTACGACGCAGATCGTCGTCTTGTCGCGCTTTTCGTTTGCACAGATGGAGCACAGCTCGCCGTCCGTCAGGTTCTGGCAGACAGGGCAGGTATGTACATTCTTCTTTGCGTCGGATATCGCCTCCGCAAATGCCTCGGCCTCGCCGTCCGGCAGGCTCAGGATATGAAAGGCCAGGCGCTGCGCGCTCTTCCGGCCTATTCCCGGCAGGGATGCGAAGCGTTCGATAAGTGTTTCAAGTGAAGCGGGAAAGAACGTCATCTTGCACTCTCCCTGATGGCGGCTATGGCTGCGGCCCTGTCCGCTTTTCCAAACACAGCGGAGCCCGCGACAAGCACATTGGCCCCGGCCTCCGTTACAAGCGGAGCCGTTGACGGGTCGATACCGCCGTCCACCTCCAGCTCGCAGACGGGATTTATCTCGTTGAGAGCATCACGGAGAGTTTTTATCTTTGTGAGCTGATCGCTCATGAAGCTCTGTCCGCCGAAGCCGGGTTCGACCGTCATGACGAGCACCATATCGACCATGCGCATATACGGCGCAAGAGTGGAAGCGGGACTCTTCGGCTTGAGTGCAAGCGCGACCTGCTTTCCCTCGTCGCGCACGGTCTCTATTGCGTCGAGAATATCCTGCGGCTGGTCCGCTTCAACGTGGAAGCATACCATGTCCGCCCCGGCGCGGCAGAACTCGCGAACATAACGGTGCGGCCTGTCGATCATGAGGTGAACGTCAAGGAACATGTCCGTAGCCTTGCGCAGGGACTTCACCACGGGTATGCCGATCGAAATATTGGGAACGAACAGCCCGTCCATGACGTCTACATGGAGCCATTCCGCTCCGCCTGCTTTGACCTCCTGGACGTCGCGGCCGAGCTTTGTAAAATCTGCCGAGAGTATGGACGGCGCAATCTTTATCATCACAAACTACCTCTCTGTTTTTTCTCGCCCCATTATACTACACGGCGTATCCGTGCGCAAGTGCGGTTTTTCTTGACGCAGGGCATGTAATGGATATAATATTATATCTGTATTACACTACTTCTCTCTGGAGGACGAGCCCTTGAAAAAGGTCAGAAAAAAACACTCGGTCATCCCTGTTTATACAGTCGCCGCAACATGGCTCATACTGGCCTTTGTGCTGCCGATGTACAAGCTTTGGGCGCTTCTGGTATGTCTGGCCGCCAGCATCTTTACCGGCACCGCTGCGGCAAAGCTCTGCGCCCCGAAGACCGAAAAAGCCCCTGCTGAGGAGGACACAGCCCAGGCGGAGCCCGAGGATCCATACAGCGCGGAGATCCGCGCCATAATCGACGAGGGTGCGCTCGCCCAGAAAGAGATGGGCAGGCTCTATGCCTCCATCAACAACAGGGAAATCCGCGCAAAGATCAACCAGCTTATGCAGATCTCCGACAAGATCGTTCTCGACGCAAAGCACGACCCTGCCGATGTGCCGCAGATCAAAAAGTTTCTCAGCTATTATCTGCCCACGACGATCAAACTGCTCAATGCCTATGACCGTATGGACTCTCAGGGCATCGAGGGCAGCAACATCTCCGGCACAAAGAAAAACATCGAGGAAATGCTCGACACGGCGATCGAGGCATATAAAAAGCAGCTTGATTCCCTCTTTGCGAATCAGGCGCTCGATATAGACACGGATATTCAGGTCATGAACGCAATGCTTGCGCGCGAGGGACTGGCCGACGACGCCAAGACCCGTTCCCAGCCCGGCACGCCGAACACCGGCTATGAAAGTCCCTTCGGCAGCGCAAGCCCGTTTTCATCGGAGAAATAACAACAGTATATCTCATTTTCAGAAAGGAACAATGAATAATGAACGAGGAAAACTTCTCTCAGGCCGCAGCTGCCGAGCAGGTATATGTCCCAAAACTCACCCTTGACCCCACGGCCGAGGAGCCTAAGGCCCCCGAGGCTCCCAAGCCCGCTCCCGGCCTCGCCGAGGTAAGCAATACCGCCGACGAAATGAAGCTCGACATTGAGCGTCTCAGCCCGCAGGAACAGGCCGCCGTGCGCGAATTTGCAAAGCAGATCGACGTTACGGATACAAACCTCGTCCTGAACTACGGCGCCGCCGCTCAGAAGAACATTTCCGAATTCTCCGCACAGGCG
>CAKSWM010000083.1 GCA_934511545.1 uncultured Oscillospiraceae bacterium
ACAGTAACAGGGGTGTGCGCAAGCTCTTCAAGGTCGGCGGATATGTCCATGGTTTTCTCGGCGCCGCGGTGCACTCCGCCGATGCCGCCCGTTGCAAAAACGCGGATGCCGGCCATGTGCGCGATTATCATCGTCGTCGTGACGGTGGTGGCGCCGTCCATGCCTTTGGCAACGATGACGGGCAGATCGCGGCGGCTGGCCTTGGGAACGGCGGATCCGGTGCGGCCGAGATAGTCGATCTCCTCGGGGGAGAGGCCCGCCTTGAGCCTTCCGCCGATGACGGCGATCGTCGCGGGGACCGCGCCGTTTTCGCGGATTATCTTTTCCACGTTCAGGGCCGTTTCAACGTTCTGGGGATAGGGCATACCATGGGATATGATAGTTGATTCGAGCGCGACGACGGGTCTGCCGTCGTTCAGCGCGGACTGCACCTCGGGCGCTATGTCGAGATATTTATTCAGCATCGTTTTTTACCTCCGTTATTTTCATTCTCGCGGTGAGCTCGCTTTCGCTCATCGCGCTGTTGATCGTTTCCTCGCTCTCCATTGCTATCGCGGCGGCGGCAAGACCTGCGCGCGCGGCGGAGTCCAGAGAGAGCCCGTTCATATGTGCCCATACGAGCGCCGCCGAAAAAGCGTCGCCGCAGCCGGTCGTGTTCACCATTTCGGCGCGAAGGCCCGGCAGGTGAACGACCCGTGTGTGGTCGGCGGCGTAAACGCCGTCTGCGCCCAGCGTTATGAATACGCGTTTCAGACCCGTTTCAAGCAGCGTTTCCGCGGCCCTGTGCAGACCGGCTTCGTCCTTTATAGCGACGCCGGAGAGCAGTTCCGCCTCGATGCGGTTCGGCTTGAGCGTATGCAGCCTTCCAAGGACGGGACGCAATCGTTCCGCTTTTGCCGTTGACACAGGGTCGGCAAACAGCGGGACCGTGCTTGTTTCCGCCAGGTATTCTATGCTTTCCTGCGGAATGTTTGTGTCAAAGACGACCGCGGATGCACCGTTTATCAGCTTTCTGCGCGCTTCCAGCAGCTGCGGCGTCAGATGGCCGTAGATCTCCATATCGCTGACTGCCAGCTGCATATCGCCCTGATCGTCGTTGATGAACAGGTACGTCGAGGTGCGCTCACCCGCGAGGATCGGGGACTGTGACGCGTCGATGCCGAGCTCTGCGCAGCTTTCGATTATCTTCTGTGCGTTCATGTCGTTGCCGAACACGGTCAGAAGCTTGACGTCAAGTCCCAGAAGGCTCATGTTGTGGGCGATGTTGCGCCCGACTCCGCCCAGACTCATATGCACACTGCCGGGATTGGAATCGTTTTTAACGGGCTTTTTGGCGGGGGTACCGCCAATGTCAATGTTGACCCCGCCGATGACCGTTACATATTTCTCTGCGCCGAGAACATAGCCGCGCCCGGCAATGCAGCCCTTTTTCATAAGATTAGAAATGTGCACGCCGACCGACGAACGGGTTATGCCGGCCTTTTCTGCCAGCTCCTGCTGCGAGATCAGCGGGTTTTCGCGGATCCAGCCGAGTATCTGCTGTTCCCTTTGTGTCAAGCGGGTCCCTCCTTTTGCGCGTAAAGAATTATTTATGATTGTAATCTATTGCTTAGAATACACCATTTTCCGCATATGTCAAGTGGCAAAAAAAGCAGCGCACCGTAGCGGTGCGCTGCGCGTATTCTGAGTACCGTTATTCCTGTCCTGCGGCAACACGGTCAAAAACGTCCGTGACCTCTTTGCCGGGGGCCTTGCCCGCGAGGGAAACGACAACTGCGGTGACGAGACCGACGGCAAAGCCGGGAATGATCTCGTAAATGCCGGTGCTTCCGAGGAAAATGAGCCAGAGTATATCGACGGCAGCGCCGGCAAGGATGCCGCCGACGGCTCCGCCGAAGGTCAGGCGCTTCCAGAACAGGCTGAGCAGGATGACCGGGCCGAAGGCCGCGCCGAACACGCCCCAGGCGTTTTCAACAAGCCCCATGATCGTACCGCTGTCGGGGTCGGAGGCGATGATGACGGCGATGACGGATATGGCCAGAACAACGAGACGGCTGATCCAGTTCATCTCCTTGTCCCCGGCCTTTCCCTTGCGGATGATGGGCTTATACACATCGCTGGCGAAGGCGGAGGCGGAGGCGAGAAGCTGGCTGTCCGCGGTGCTCATGGATGCGGCGAGGATCGCGGAAAGAAGAACGCCGGAAATGACAGCGGGGAACATCTTGCGGACCATTGTGATAAAGACAACGGAGCTGTCGTCTATCTCGCCGAGGAAGAGGTGGCCGATGCAGCCCGCTGCGACGGAGAAGATGACGATGAGCACGTTCCAGGTTATGCCGATAGCGGCGCTCTTTTTGAGATCCTTTTCGGATCTGAGCGACATGAAGCGGACGATTATATGGGGCATGCCGAAATAGCCGAGGCCCCAGCCGAGACCGGAAACAACGTCCTTCCAGTTTGCGAAGAGGTTCCAGTAGCCCTCAGGCAGTGCGGATACGTTCTCCGCGCCCTGACCGCTCTGAATGAGCGCAAGCGCGAAGATGGGCGCGACGAGGAGGGCGGCGAGCATCAGCAGGCCCTGGAAAAAGTCCGTCCAGCAGACGGCGTTGAAGCCGCCGAGAAAGGTGTAACCGACGATTATGACGGCGGCGAGGTACATTGCGACCTGGGGGTCAATGCCGATGACAGTGTTGAAAAGCGTGCCGCAGGCCTTGATACTGGAGGCGGCGTAGATCGTGTAGGCAACGAGGAAGATGACCGCACAGATGACCTGGAGCGCATAGCTCCCGGAGAGGAACCGGTTGGTCAGATACTGCGGGATGGTGATAGAGTCTTTGGCGGCAATCGTGTAGCGGCGCAGGCGCGGCGCTTCGACCAGCCAGCTGATGGCATATCCGATCGAAAGGCCAATGGCGATCCAGGCCTGACCGATACCGGCGGCGTAAATGGATGCGGGCAGACCCATAAGCACCCAGGCGCTCATATCGGAGGCGCCGGCCGAAAGCGCGGACACCCAGGGGCCCATCTGGCGTCCGCCGAGGAAGTATGATTTTTCTCCGCTGTCCTTTGAGCGGACAAAGAACCATACGCCGATACCGAGCATGAATGCCAGATAGATGATAAAGACGATTAGTTCAACGTTCATTATTACTCTCCGTTCTCTCTTTTGGTGCAAAAATTGAAATTCCATTAAAGGCTTTTATGTAAACCATTACTTGATTTAATGGAATGGGGGTATTATACTTTATCTCGACAAATAATGCAATAGGAGAACCTGAAAAAGTGACGGCTTCCAAATACGAAGTTTTTATCAAAGCTGCCGAGCTTGGCGGACTGACCAGAGCGGCGGAATACTTTGGCTGCACGCAGTCGAACGTCAGCCACCTGCTAAATTCACTGGAGAGCGAGTTTGGGTTTCGCCTCATGTACCGCGGGCGCGGCGGCGCAAGGCTCACGCCGGAGGGGCAGAGGATCCTGCCGGAGGTGCGAACTGTTGCTGCGGCGCTGGAGGAGCTGTCCCGCGCGGCACAGGAGGTGCGCGGGCCGGACGCCGGGACGATAAGAGTCGGCGCGTTTTCCAGCGTTGCGGTGCACTGGCTGCCGGGCATCATAAAAAGTTTTCAGGCCGAGTACCCTAAAACCGAGCTGAAGCTTCTCAACGGCGACTACCACGACGTGGACCTGTGGCTTATGAACGGCGAGGTGGACGTTGCGTTCATAACGCTGCCGACGGAGCTGGACTGCGAGGTCATACCGCTTTGCGAGGACAGGCTGATGGCGGTGCTGCCGCCGGACCACCCGAAGGCGGGGCCGGGGCGGCTCCCGGTGCGCGAGATCGAGGGGGAGCCATTCATAACGCTGCTGGAGACATCGGATCAGGATTCGCGCAGGACGGTCGAAGCCGCGGGCGTCACGCCGGACATAAGGTTTACGACTAAGGACGACTATGCGATCATAGCGATGGTCGAAAACGGACTCGGCATGAGCATAATGCCGAAGCTTCTGCTGGAGGGACACGAGGGCGAGGTCTGCATGATGGAGCTTGACCCGCCGTCCGTGCGCACGATAGCGCTGGCGCTGCCGGGGAAGAAAAACGGGTCCGCGGCCGCCGGGCGTTTTGCGGAGTATGTCCGCCGCTGGGTGGCGCAGCGCGGTGCGCGGTGATGTTGAAATACGTTGAAAAATCAGGAAAAACACCGTTCCGGAGCCGCCTGACCGGAACGGTGTTTTTTTTTGCACGGAACGCGCGAAAAAATGAATGGATAATTTGGAATTACAGGATAAAATACTTGAAATTAGTGAAACGCTGTGCAATAATATATACGTTATATATCAGCTTATGATAAGCGGGCTCGCGCAGCTTTGCATGGCCTTAAGGAGGTAAGAGGTAAGATGACAAAACGAACCAAGGTGTTGTCACTGTTGCTTGCTCTGGTAATGGTGATAAGTCTGATGCCGACGGTCGCGCTGGCAGCAGGCGGGACAGACGATTTCTATAAAATTGTACACCTTGACTGCGGCAGAAAGTATTTTACCAAGGACTGGATAAAGTCACTGATAAATGAAATGTCCGCAGCGGGCTACACACATCTGGAGCTGGCCTTCGGCAACGATGGTCTGCGCTTTTTGCTGAACGATATGTCCGTCACCGTTGATGGCACTACATACTCCAGCGAAAATGTGACCACCGGTATTCAGAATGGCAACAAAGAATATTATGATGCCGGCGCCTATAACGAGTTGACTCAGACAGAGATGGACGAGATAATCGAGTATGCCAAAACCAGGAACATTGGCATCATCCCGCTGATGAACACTCCGGGCCACATGGATGCTATCGTTACCTGCATGGAATATGTCGGCATTTCAAGCCCGGCATATAACGGCTCTGCCCGTACGGTGGATGTGACCAACTCCAAAGCGGTTGCTTTTACGCAGAATCTTGTAAAGAAGTATGCCGAGTATTTTGCGAGCAAGGGCTGCACGATTTTCAATATGGGTTGCGACGAGTATGCCAATGATATTTATACCAGTGGCAGCATGGGGTTCGGCAATCTGGTAAGGACTGGGGATTACGGCAAATTCGTTACCTATGTCAACGATTTGGCGAAGGTGGTCAAGGCCGCCGGTATGACGCCCATGGCGTTCAACGATGGTTTCTACTTTAATGGTAACACCAGCAGCGGTACTTTTGATACGGATATAATGATCTCCTTCTGGACTTCGGGCTGGTCAGGCTATACATCGGAAACGGCCGCACAGCTGGCAACCCGCGGCCATAAGATGATAAACACCAACGGCGATTTCTACTATGTTCTGGGAAAGCCTGATAATTTCGACTCCGGCAGCAGCTATGCCTCAAACTGGGACAACGCCAAATTCATGGGCACGACCTTCGATTCCGAGCAGGCCGGCTCCATGTTCTGCATCTGGTGCGACTATCCCAATGCGGAGACCGAGACAGAGGTCGCGCAGAAGGTTCGTCTGCCTCTGCGTGCAATGGCTGCAAGGATGCAGGATAAGAGCATTGACACCATTAATACCGGCGTCATTTCCGGCGGCTTCAACGAAGACGGAACTATCAATGAGCCTGCGGTTCCCGATGTGCCGAAGACTGACGATGCCACCGGTGTTACCGTCGCGGCTCCCGGCCTGACCGGCCTGACCGTAACGAAGCCGGATAAGCCCGGCTATTCCTCCGAAGGCGCAGTGGTCGTCGGCTATGACATCACTCCCGAGGTTGACGGTGTGCCTTACACCGGAGCGGGTACGGTTTCTATCCAGCTGACCGACAATGTGAAGAACAAGCCGTATATTCGGGTATATGATGTTACGAAGAAAGAGTTTATCGGCTCGTCCGTTGACAGCGGCGTGATCACATTCACCGCTTCGCATTTCTCCGAATATGACATTGTTGCTCAGGATGAAATTCCGGTCACTGAGAACAAAACCATCACCGTGACCGTGGGGCAGACCGTCACAGACACGATCAAGGATAATGACTACACCGGTAATATCGTTGATAGCGAGCTGGATGAGAATACCGCGACTGTGTCTGCCAAGTATGAGAAGGTTGACGGCGGCACGAAGGAAGAAAAGGTAACCTCCATCACCAGCGGTTCTTCCTATTACATCAAGAACAGCAGCGGCCAGTATCTGACCAGCAGTGCCGCTTGGACCACTGACATCACGTCCGCGGCACAGTGGACCGCTACGAGCTCTAACGGTGGCTATAGACTTACGAACGGCGGAAATTATCTAGCTTATAGTAGTTATAGTAGTAATTCTCTAACGACCACCGATTATCAGTACAGTGCTACCACTTGGGCGTTCAGCGATGGCACCTTCAGCTATACCAGCTGGTATTCTGGGACCACCTACACCCTCGGCGATGCTTACACAGTGACCACCACGGACCCCGTGGATGCCACCACCGTAAGCTTCACAGGCGTGAAGGAGGGCACCACCTATGTTACCGTGGGCCACATCCGCTACACGATAAATGTC
>CAKSWM010000084.1 GCA_934511545.1 uncultured Oscillospiraceae bacterium
GCCCTGCTCCGTCAGCTGCTTTTCCACCTCGTCGGACAGCGTCTTTATCTGTGTCGTGCTTGTCGCGGTGCATATGACAAAATAGTTTGCTATTACGGTAACATTCTCCGTTTTAAGAAGCTTTATATCCCTTGCCATTTTTGAGTCAAGCGCCGTGACGACCGCGTTGGCAACATTTTCAGGAGTAAACATTTAATTACCTCTTTCTTTACTTAAGGTATGGAAACGAACGAATATTGTCCGCCGGCAACAACGCCCGTTGTTGACTGGGCGCCGAGCAGCGAATCCCAAGTCAGGATATTGAGATCATCCACGGTTATATCTCTGTCAAGCGGTGAAAGTTTTGTGTTTACAAGTTCGAGCCATTCGTCAATATAGATGCTGCAATAAGAAAGGCCGTTGACTGCCGGTATCATAACAGAGTAGTTTGCGGGAAGAGTGTCGAAGGTTATATCGTCCGGACTAAGTTTGAGAAACTCCTTTACGAACCAGGCGATATTTCCGACAGAAAGGTTTGTATCCACGTATTGCTCGTAAACATCATATACCTTGCCGATGTTCGGGATATTTCCAAGATCGAGCATCTGGCTGGCGATCGATTTTATAAAATCCTGCTGCGTGCCGATCCTTCCTATATCCGCCATGGCATATCCCGAACGGAAGCGGACGACCTTCAGCGCCTCCTCTCCGGAAAGCCACTGATAGCCCGCCTTAATGTCTATGACAAGATCCTGATCCGGATCTATATAGTTCATGTCGACCGGTACATCATAGTAAACGCCTCCGATAGCATCGACCAGTTCCTTGAACGCGACGATATCGATTATCGCCCAGCAGTCGGGCTCATATCCCATGATGTCAACAAGCTCTTTCTTCAGTCCATCGATCCCGTCGTCATAATCCCAGCCGTCATATCCCAGCTGAGAAGATGCATAGACAGTGTTGATTTTTTTTGCACCCCACGGTACATTGACCAGCGTGTCGCGCGGAATGCTGACCACATGCAGCCAATGATCCTTTACATCCAGCGTTCCGACAAGAATAGTATCCGTATTGGATTTTATCTGATCGACGCCAAGAACAAGAAACGTATAGCGGTATTCCTTGCGATAGCCGTTGTCAATGTATTCCTGCGGCTCTTCATCCTCCGCGGGAGCGGCCGTATTGTCCGCGTCGGGGCTTGCCGGGGTATCGTCATGCCGGGGCGGAGCCTGGATCAAATCGGGCGGTTTTATAAAGACGGAATAAGCGGTTATGCCGCCTGCGGCAAGAAGCGCCAGTATCACAAGTGCGATCACGACGCGGCGATGTTTTTTCTTCCTGTATCCGGCGATTATGGCGTTGACCTGATCCTCGGTCTCTCCATACTCGTTAAAAGCAGGCTCTTCATATCCGGAATACCCGGAAACGCCATCGAACCCGGAGTATTCGCTGTTTGCAGGATCGGCGGATCTCTTTTTATGTTTTCCGCCGCTTCCAAAAACTTTCATATATATTTCTCCCGGAAAGAATTTATCGTGGGACTTTTACCTCTCCCGAGGTCACATAATATCCCCAACTGTCCGAATATCTGACGACTTCAACATCCTCTGCCGTTATCTCATGCTCAAGAGGCGACAGATCACTGTTGACCATCTCAAGCCAGTTGTCAAGATAGATGTTAACAAAAGATGTTCCCTTGATAGAAAGGCAATAATCCCCCGGCATAGTCGCAAAGGTTATGCTCTCTGCATCAAGCTTCATGAACTCGCGAATAAACCACGCGATATTCCCGCTGGCAAGATTCGTTTCAACATACTCGTCGTAGATGCTGTATACCTTGCCAATGTTGGGAATGTTTCCAAGCGTCAGCATCTCGTCCGCAAGAGTCTTCAAAAACTCCTGCTGGACGGATATGCGGTCAATATCGCCCATGGGATAATCCCTGTAACGAACGACCTTGAGCGCATCCGCGCCGGAAAGCCACCGTTCTCCGGCGGAAAAATGTATCTCAGGTTCATCCTTATCCATATCATACGGAACATTGAAAGTTATTCCGCCGATAGCATCGACCAGTTTTTCAAACGCCACAATGTCGATAACGGCCCAATATGCGGGCTCATAACCCATTATGTCCTTAACCGCGGCGCACAAACCGTCGATCTCGCTGTCGTATTGCCAGCTCCCATAGCCGGAGGCCGACATGCTGTAAACCGAGTTTATTTTGGCCGGCCACCACGGAACGTTGACAAGCGTGTCTCTCGGAATGCTGACAATATGGAGCCATTCCTCCTCAACATCGAATGTTCCAACGAGAATAGTATCCGTATTATAGCCGTCCGGCTCCTTTCCGACGACAAGGAAAGTATATCTGTTCTCATTTGCATAACCACCCTCGGGAACAGGCATCTCCGTCGGCTCGGGTGCCGGTTCCGTCTCTTCCCCGCCGCTGCCGCCGGGAGAGGGCGTTTCGCTGTTCTGATCTTCAGAAGGGTCCCTCGGCTGATCCGTATCGGGCGTATATATGTGCTGTTCGGGCGGTCTGACCCATACTTCGAACGCGGTATATGCCCCCACAAGGAGCACCGCGACGACGGCAAGGACCGTTATCAGCACTCTTGGCCATATGCGTTTTTTGGCTGGTTCACCATTGTGTGAGCTCTTTGAACCGAAAAGCTTCATATGCGTCTCCTTTAATTTCTGATCCGCCTCTCTGCCATCAGCCACTCCAAAGCTTCGACAGAATTTTTATGCGGCTCTGCGCCATATTGCTTCAGTTCCTCCAGGCTCATCCCCAGCCCAAGGATCATCGCTTCGTCTATGTCAGTGTAAGCCAGTTCCCTCAGCTTTTCAACGCCCTCAAAGCTGCGCGTCGGCTCGATGTAATCGGCAAGATAGATTATCTTTTCAAAGAGAGTCATATCCGCCTTTCCTGTCGTGTGCCAGCGAATACCGCTGTATACCTTTCCGTATACTCCAAACAGGTCTTTTGAAAGCGCCGCTCCTGTTTTGGCGTGAAGGAGCTTAGTGCTCTGCGCTTCGACAGTATCGTTTATGATACCATATTTTTCGCACAATAGCAATTGCTCATCAAGCAATAATTTCTTTGTTATATCGTGCAGTATCCCGGCCTCCTCTGCAAGGTCCGGATCCTCTCCCCATCTCCGGGCAAGTCTGCGCGCTTCCTGCGCACAGCCACGAACATGCGGTATCCGCTTTTCCTTGAGGTATATCTCGGACTTTTCACGAAGCCAGTCAAGATCCGGCTTTGCGGAATACAGCCTTTTACGTATTATCTCTGAATAAACCGCATCCGGAAAATACTCCGCGCCGCGGCGCTCGGGCAGAAGCCCGCGAAGTTCGGTCGAGGAAACGGCTATCGGCTCATGATCGATAAAAACGGTCTTTGCTGCATATTCGCGCTCAAACCGCTCTGCACATTCCCTTACTCCACTGAGATCGCCGTCCCGGCGTATCGCGGGCGCGAGCGTCGTCTCCATCATTATGGAGCGGAATTCGTACCACTGCTCCATGCTTTCAAACATGTCCGTCCCTACGAGAAGGAATATCTCCGCTCCGGGAAAACGGCTGTGCAGCTCCTGCACGGTCAGCATCGTATAGCTTTTTCCCCCGCGCCTTATCTCCATATCGGAAACCTCAACGCCCTCAATGCCGCCGAAGGCGGCTCGCGTGAGCAAAAGGCGCGTCTGCGCATCCGGACTGCCGCCGGCAATCTCCTTATGCGGTGCCTCCGCAGCCGGGATAACCAGCGTCATATCCGGCTTCAGCTGTTCCATCGCCGACCTGAGCGCGGACACATGGCCAACATGTGGAGGATTGAAGCTTCCTCCGTAAATCACGATACGCATATTGATTACCTCTTGGTTTTAACAAGCTGTATACGCGGCTCCTTTTCGTTTCTCTTATAAAGGACAAACTTGTTTCCGATGGTCTGCACGCCCTCTGCCTTGCAGCGTTCGGCAAGCTCATCGCAGGCTTCACGAGCCGTGAGAAGCGAACTCTCAAGGACCTTGCCCTTCACCAGCTCGCGCGCCGCAAGCGCGGAAGACACCTGCTCGACAAGACTGTCGCTTATCCCGCTCTTTCCGATCTGTATGATCGTGTCCTCGTTCTGCGCAAGCGCCTTGAGCTGTGCTCTCTGTTTACTTGTCAGAGGCATAATAATCTATCAATCCCTTCTTAAATTCTTCCAGTGATTTCGCCCTGTGCGAAATTCTGTTCTTTGTCTCCTCCGGCATCTCCGCCATAGTCACGGTCATTCCGGACGGCAAAAATATGGGGTCATATCCAAACCCGTTTTCACCTCTCGGTTCACGGGTTATCGTTCCCTCGCATTCTCCACGGGCGGTTATCACGTCGCCGTTTGGGAAGGTGCAGCAGACATATGACACAAAGCGTGCCGCCCGGTCTGTCTTGTCTTCCATATTCTTCAGCAGAAGCTCCATGCGTTCAGCGTCTGTTTTTGCTTCGCCGTCTCCATACCGCGCCGAATATATACCGGGCGCGCCGTCAAGCGCATCAACGCACAGTCCGGAATCGTCCGCGATCGCCGGCAGGCCGAGAAGCGTCGTTGCCATTATCGCCTTTATATAGGCGTTTTCCTCGAATGTCGTTCCGGTCTCCTGAGCGCTGACTTCACAGCCTGCCTCGCGCTGCGATATGACCTCAATGTCCATATCGGAAAGGATTTCCCTTATCTCGCGGAGCTTTCCGCCGTTGTTGCTGGCCATTACGAACGTCATTGCAGCAGTGCCTCCACAAATTCCCTCGGCTCAAAGGGCATAAGATCGTCCACGCCCTCGCCGACGCCGATGAACTTGACGGGAACACCGAGCTCCTCAGCTATCGGGAACACGATGCCTCCCTTTGCGGTACCGTCCAGCTTCGTCAGCACTATACCGGTCAGCCCCGCGCTCTCGCGGAACTGTTTTGCCTGTATAAGGCCGTTCTGTCCTGTCGTCGAGTCAAGCACCAGCAGGGTCTCCACATCTGCATCAGGCAGTTCACGCGAGATTATCCGACGTATTTTTGCAAGCTCGTTCATAAGATTTGCCTTGTTATGGAGTCTGCCCGCGGTGTCTATTATGACAACGTCCGCGCCGCGTGCCTTGGCCGCCGCGATGCTGTCGAACACGACCGATGCAGGGTCGGACCCCTCCTCATGACGCACGAAGTCGGCCCCGCTGCGTTCTGCCCAGACGCCAAGCTGCTCCGCCGCGGCCGCACGGAAGGTGTCGCCGGCGCAGAGAAGCACCTTTTTGCCCTCTCTCTTCATTTCTGCCGCAAGCTTGCCTATCGTTGTCGTCTTTCCGACGCCGTTTACGCCAATCATAAGGATGACCGACGGGCGGGTATTGAGCTTCAGCTTCCGGTCGCCGGTATCCAGAACGTCCGTCAGTATGTCCGTCATTTCATTGCGGACCTGTTCCTCGCCGCGAAGCCCCTTGCTCTTTGTCGCGGCGCGCAGCCGCTCTACCGCAGAGACCGCCGTATCAACTCCGGCGTCAGCAAGAATGAGGGTCTCTTCCAGTTCGTCAAACGTGTCCTCGTTCTCTCCGGTTATTCCCGCGAACATGCTGTTCATGGAAATGGTCATATTCTGCTTTGTCTTGGCAAGACCCTGTTTTATTTTATCAAAAAAGCCCATATCATTCTCCTAAATCAAATCAAGCAATGGTCCTTTCGGCCTCTTCGAGGTCAACGGCGATCACGCTTGAAACGCCCTTTTCCTGCATCGTAACGCCGTAGAGAAGATCAGCCTCCTCCATCGTGCCCCGCCGGTGGGTGATGACCACAAACTGAGTATCTCCCGCCATCCGCCGCATATACTCGGCGTACCGTATGACGTTTGCCTCGTCAAGGGCGGCGTCGATCTCATCCATTATACAGAACGGGGTCGGCCGGACCTTCAGTATCGCAAAATAAAGCGCAATTGCCACAAACGACATCTCTCCGCCGGACATAAGACTTATCGTGGACAGCGCTTTCCCCGGCGGCTGCACTTTGATCTCGATCCCGCAGTCGAGAACGTTGTTTTCGTCCTCCAGCTCCAGAGCCGCCTTGCCTCCGCCGAACAGCTCAAGGAAAGTCTGGCGGAAGCAGGTGTCGATCTCGCGGAAGCGCTCAACAAAAATGTCCTTCATGTCATGCGTCAGATCGGCAATCACCTTAATAAGCTCTTTTTTCGCGTTCTCAACATCGTCGCGCTGTTCTGTAAGGAAATTATAGCGGGTGCTCACGCGCTCATATTCGTCGATCGCGCCGAGATTCGGATTTCCGAGAGCATTGATCCCGCGCTTGAGCTCGGAAAGCCGGCGATTGGCCTTTGGCAGACTCTCGATCTGCTGGCGCACCTTCTGCGCCGCCGTCAGGCTGAGTTCATAGCTCTCCCACAGCTTGTCAACGATCTGCTGCTCCTCCATATCTGCGGCGAGCTTCTTTTGTTCGAATCGCGCCGATACACGCTCAAGGTCAAGCAGTTCCCTGT
>CAKSWM010000085.1 GCA_934511545.1 uncultured Oscillospiraceae bacterium
ACCATGTACTCCGAGGTCTCCACCTATGCTGCCACCGCTCTGACCGAGTTCATTATCGGTGAGCGCGACATCAGCGAGTATGATGACTTTATCCAGACCTGCATAGACCTCGGCATCGAGGACTGCATCGCGATCAAGCAGGCCGCTTACGACCGCTACATTGCAAGATAAGCAGTCCGGTTTCCAGAACAGGATGTCATAACTCAAAAGCAAAACAAACAGGCGGGCGGGAAGTTTTCCCGTCCGCCTCATTCTGTTAAACGGCTCTGACCAGATAGTGCCCGCGGGCACAGTTCCGGTCAGGGCCGTTATCTCCGGCGCATATGCCGGAGATAACGCTCTTTTCTGTTCTCAGGCGCACAAGCCGTCTGTCTGTGTCAGACCGCGGGAGCCTGCCGTTTTTTTAGCGACGTACAGTTAACGTATCTGCGGTCACTTTTCCCCTACGTTTGCCGAAAAAACACATTCTCTCTTCTTTGCGCTCACAGCCCTGCGTCCTCTGCCCGTAAGGCTTTCCTGACAGCTGCCGCCCACCGCACGTTTCTCCGCATCCGGGCCGCCGGCGCCGCGCACCGCCATTTATTATAAAAGAAAAAAGACGCCGGACAACCGGCGTCTTGTGCGATCAGAAAAATGTTTTTTACCAGGGGTTCTTGGCCTCGTATATTTTCTTTGCCTTATATCCGATCAGCCATGCCGCAAGATACAAAACAAGGATGGCAATGCATATTATGAGTATAATGCTTCTGTTTGCCATGAGCAAGCCGAAGAGCGTGAACATCGGGAGCAGATGCGCCGTTCCCCAGCCGAAGAGAATGTTGTATGCCCCGGTGCTCCCGGCCATTCCCAGAAGATATCCGACGATGGGGGCCGCGGAAATGAGCATCATGCCTATAAGACCGCCCCAATTCTTGTGGTAGCCGACATACGCCATATATCCGACTGAGATCACATATATAATGATCGACATCACACAGAAGTTGTAGCCAATACTCTTCTTGATGGTCTTGAACTCGGCTGAAAGGCCATCGAACGTGAAAAGCATTTCGTCAAGAATTCCAAACTCCAGAATGATGAGCAGCATCAGGAAAAATGTCGCGAAACCTACCTTGATTTTCTTGTCAAAGAATTTCATGCTGTGTGACTCCTTATGTACATTTTTACTTTTTGCCTTGCTGTGACTTCCTTGTAATACTTAACTGATTATAACATGACGAGATAATCTTTACAAGTGAAATTTATATAAAATCGCAAAAATCACTCTTAAAAACAACTGTGTCCATGGACAAATGCACAACGCTTCCGTCATGTTGTACACGATACGCCCGGCAAAATCCGCATTTGATATCCTCTTTACAATATTTCTCCAGCCGATACTGCGCGTTCCCGCGCGAGCCGGTCCGCCGGCGGGGAATAAACGACCTTCACAAATAAAAAATCAAATACTTCTTTCAAAAACGGATAATATATGGTACAATTGATTTTATCTGAAATCAGGGGGTGCCCCGGCATGGACTGGGATAAACTTAAAGCCGAGTGTCTCGAGTGCAGAAAATGCGCTCTCTGCGAAACCCGGACCAACGTCGTTTTCGGCGTCGGCAACCCAAACGCAGAGGTCCTTTTCATCGGCGAAGGACCGGGAGAACAGGAGGACCTTAAAGGTGAGCCTTTCGTTGGCCGCGCCGGAAAGCTGCTCGACGAGATGCTTGAGATGATCGGTCTTGACCGGAGCAAAATCTACATCGCAAATATGGTAAAGTGCCGGCCTCCCAAAAACCGCGATCCGCTCGAGAGCGAGCAGGCCGCCTGCTCCGAATGGCTCAGCGCACAGATAAAGCTTATTGACCCGAAGCTTATCGTATGTCTGGGAAGAATTGCCGCCATGACCTTCATCCGTCCCGACTTCCGCATAACGCGGGAACACGGGCAGTGGTTCGGGGCGGACGGCATCAGGCGCATGGCGCTGTACCATCCCGCCGCTCTTCTTCGCGACCCGCGCAAGCGCCCCGAGACCTTTGTCGATCTCAAGCTGCTGCAAAAAACGATCCTTGAGACCTGCACCCACACCCCTGTTGAAATGATCGAAAACATCTGAAAGGAACGCCAAATAACATTATGTTGGAATTGAAACCGGTGGAGATAACCGACAAGGCATGGGTCGATCCCATTGTATTCGCCGAAGATTCCCTGAGCGCCGACTATAACTTCGGCAGCATGTTCCTGTGGGATCCGTCCTACAGCCAGCACATCGGCAGAATGGGCGGACGCCTCGTCGTCAAGCCCACTTATGGAGAACCTCACTTTTTTGCATATCCTATCGGAACGGGCGATCTTGCTCCCGTTATCGAGGCAATGAAAGCGGACGCCGGCGAAAGCGGCTTTCCCTTTATTCTCCGCGGCGTTGCGAAAGAACATATCGCGCAGCTGGAAGAAGTATTCCCCGGACGCTTCGAATACTCGTCCTCCCGCGACTTCTTCGACTACATCTACCCTGCCGAAAAGCTCGCCACGTTCTCCGGAAAGAAGCTGCACGGAAAGCGCAACCACATCAACCGCTTTGTCGAGGAAAACGACTGGAGCTACCGCGCCCTGACGTGCAGCATGGAGAGCGAATGCATGGACATGCTCAGCGACTGGGAAAACGCAAACGAGGATCAGCGCGAGGCCGGCGCAAACGAAGAGCGCGTCGCCATCGAGCGGGCCTTTGAGTATTACGACGAGCTGGGGCTGGAGGGCGGCGCCCTTTACTCCGGCGGAAGGCTGATCGCCTTCACCATCGGCGAAAAGATATCCTCGACCGGCTTTGACGTACACTTTGAAAAAGCATATTCCGAGATTGAGGGTGCATATCCCATGATATGCCGCGAATTTATCCGCCAGGTCATAACTGATCACCCCGAGATAAAATACATCAACCGGGAGGACGACATGGGCAAGGAAAATCTCCGCAAGGCCAAGCAGTCGTTCTATCCCGAATTTCTCGTTGAGAAGTACACCGCCGTCTGGAAGGAGCAATAAATGGACATTTCTGCCGTGCGCCCGTCGCGCCCCGGCGACGAATCCGCGCTCAAAGACATCTGGAAGGCCGCATTTGGCGACGATGACGAGTTCATCGACCGCTTCATGGCCGAGGTATATACTCCGGGCAGCGCTTCCGTGGCCGAGATGGACGAAAAGGTCGTCTCCGCAATATATCTGCTCACGGGAACCGCTATGGTCATGCCCGACGGGAAAGCTTTTCACGCGCCTTATTGCTACACACTGGGCACTCTGCCGGAATACCGCGGACACGGGCTCGGCGCTTCCGTATCCGAGCACATCATGCTCTCGGCAATGAGGTCCGCCCCGATGGTCGCTCTTGTCCCGGCCGAGCCCAGTCTTTACGGCTGGTATGCCGATACTTTCGCGCTGTATCCGATCTCGGAGCTGCGCGAAGCGTCGTTTGCCGTCTCCGATCTCGCGGAGCGGCCGGAAAGGGCCCGGGTCCACAGAGTCGATAACAAAAGCTATGTCCGGCTGCGTGAGCTTATGCTCGGCGGCAAATGCCACATCCGCTTCAGCTCGCTGCTGATTGGCTGGTACGACCACTATATCCGCGCTGCCGGCGGAGGACTGTATCTTCTGGACATCGACGGAAACGCTGGCTGCGCCGCATGCGAGGTCGAGGACGGGCATCTGTCCGTAAAAGAATTTCTCTTCCCGCGCGGGAATTTCCGCAATGCCATTTCGGCGCTCGCCGGAGAGTTCAAGTGCAGCACCATGACGGTGCGTTCGCCCGTCTTCTTTCCCGGCGAGGGGCAAACGCGCGACTGTGCCGTTGCAAGACTTGCGGATGGCTTTTCGCTGCCTGAAAAGAGCAGCGTGTGGTGGGGACTGGCTTTTGATTAAAATTTTTTTGGATTTAACATTTTCATAACATATTCACGGTTGTTTTGTTAATATCTTTCTACTAATATATACTCATCAAGAGACAGTTTTCATCTTTTTCATTTTGTCCTCATCCCATACACAAGAGAACGCCAAAGCGGAATGTCGCACCGCTTTGGCGTTTTCTTTTTTGTTTACAAAATATCCATTGATTAACCCTCCGTTTATCGTATAATAAATATATAAATTAATGTTTTCATCTGAAACGGAGATAATCGTAAATGCGGCAAAGATTAGCAAGATTTATGGTGGGGCGGAACGGCGCCGACCAGCTGACGCGGTTCGTATCCATTGCGGCGCTCGTGCTCGTCATTCTGAACCTCTTCATCGGCAGGAAGACCCACGGAGTCCTGTGGCTCGTCGCGCTTGCGCTTCTTGTCTACTGCTACTGGCGCATGTTTTCCAAAAACGTCCAAAAGCGCCGCGAGGAAAACGCCCGGTATATGCAGAAGGAGATGGCGGTGCGCCGCTGGTTCGGCGTCAGAAAGGACATGTTCCGCCAGCGCAAGACCCACAAATTTTTCAAGTGTCCCTCCTGCCACAGCATTCTGCGCGTGCCGAGGGGTAAGGGACGTATCCGCGTTGTCTGCAGAAAATGCGGCAACGCATTTGAGACAAAAACCTGATGTTCGGATTCGTTATTGCGAACACGCCGGCGCTGTCCGACGATGAAAGGCGGAAATACAGGGCAGCCTACTGCGGGCTGTGCCGCGCGCTGCGTCTGCGTTCCGGCAGTCTCTCACGGCTTACGCTCAACTACGACATGACCTTTCTTGTCCTCGTCCTCAGCTCTATCTATGAGGACGAGGGCACTTTCGGCGAGGAGCGCTGCTTCGCTCATCCCGCAAAGCGGCATGAATACTGGCACAGCGATTTCACCGATTATGCGGCGGATATGAATATCGCGCTTGCATATTATGACTGCCTTGACAACTGGCGTGACGAACACAGTCCCGCGGCTTTCGCCTCCGCGCGCTTTCTGCGCAGCCGGTTCGAGGCCGCTGCTTCCCGCCGGCCCCGCCAGTGCGATGTAATACGCGAGTGTCTCGGCGAGATCTCCGCCGCCGAGGAACGGCGCGCCCCCTCTCCCGATATCTGCGCCAACAGCTTCGGCCGTCTTATGGGCGAGCTGTTTGCCGGTACCGGCGGCATATGGAGCGGACGTCTGCGTTCATTCGGCGAGGCTCTAGGCAGATTCATCTACATCATGGACGCCTGCGTTGACTATACGCGCGACATAAAGCACGGCAGCTACAATCCCCTTGTGCTCATGTCCGGACCGGACGCTGACGAGAACGCGCTCCAAAGAATACTCAATATGCTTATCGGCGACTGCGCTCTTGAGTTCGAAAAGCTTCCGATGACCCAGGACCTTGGCATACTTCGGAACGTTCTGTACTCCGGAGTATGGTTGAGATACGAGCTGGAAAAGAAAAAGCGAGGTGCGGCAAATGACTGACCCCTATACCGTTCTCGGCGTCTCACACGACGCCGGTGACGAGGAAATCAAAAAAGCATACCGCACTCTCGCAAAGAAATATCATCCCGACCTCCATCCGGGAGATGAAGCCGCCGCAAAAAAAATGAACGAGATAAACGCCGCCTATGACCAGATCAAGGACGCCCAGGCCCGTGCCGAATACGCCGCCGGGAAGAGCGGCTCCGCCTATGGCGGCTATGGCCCGTCCGGCGCCCAGTACGACCCGTGGAGCGGCTTTTACAATTACGGACGGCAGAGATCATATTCGCAGGACAGCAGCGAGCCCTCGGGAGTCCGTGCCGCGCGCAATTATATCGCGGCCGCCCACTATGCCGAGGCGCTCAACGCACTCTCCGGCGTTGAAGCTTCACAGCGCGGCGGCAGCTGGTACTATTACAGCGCGATCGCAAACTACCGGACCGGCAACAGGATCACGGCGCTCGAGCACGCGCAGACCGCATGCTCCATCGAGCCGGATAACGAAGAATATCACATGCTGCTGGAGCAGATACAGTACGGCGGAAATGTATACGCCACGGCCAGAACAGGCTTTCCCATGGCCGGCGGCGACATGTATAAGCTGTGTATCGGCCTGTGCGCGGCAAACATTCTGTGCCGGTATCTTCCCTTCTGCGGATGCTGAAAAGCAGGCCGTTAAAGCGTCCCTGTCAGCAATATCTGTTATCCGGCACAGACGTCTTCCTCACATGTAACTAACAAAATCCTTTTCGATCAGTTCATACTCAACCGAAGACTGAAGACGGCCCAGTTGATCTTTCCATGAGTCAATGTTAGTTCGTACCTTTTGAAAACCAAGTGATTCGTAAACATGCTGTGCTCTTGTGTTCGTCAAGTTAGTATTAAGGACGATTTTGGAATAACCGCTTCTGAACAGCCAATCAATCAGCATACTCAAAACCTTTCTGCCGACACCACGGTTCTGGCAATCGGTTTCGCATATCTTAATACCGATTTCTGCGGCACCATCCTCTGCATTGCGGTAATTGCATTCGCCAATCAGACGGTTGCCTTCCTCAATGACCATACAGC
>CAKSWM010000086.1 GCA_934511545.1 uncultured Oscillospiraceae bacterium
TCCGACCCGCAGCTTCTGATCTGCGACGAGCCGACCACCGCGCTGGACGTCACCGTTCAGGCGCAGATAATCGAGCTCCTGCGCAAGATTAACGAGGTAAAGGGCGTCGGGATGCTGTTCATCTCCCACGACCTGAGCGTCGTGCGCAAGCTCTGCTCCCGCGTCATCGTCATGTACCGCGGCAGCATCGTCGAGCAGGGCCCCGTCGAAAAGATCTACGGCGATCCGCAGGACGAATACACCAAAAAACTGATCGCCGCCATCCCAACGCGCAGAAAGAGAGGCCAATGACGATGGAAAACACCGTTCTGGAGGTCAAAAACCTCTCCGTCTGGTACAAGGACAGCAGCATTCTGGGCAGATCGACGCGCTTTCAGGCGCTGCATGATATAAGCTTCTCCGTCCGCCAGGGCGAGATACTCGGCCTCGTCGGCGAGTCCGGCTGCGGCAAGACGACGCTGACCAAGGCCATTCTCGGCATGGAAAAGGACGTCACGGGCGAGGTCATCCACCACACAAAGCGCCCGCAGATGGTCTTTCAGGACCCCTTCGGTTCGCTGAACCCGGCCAAGACCGTCGGCTGGATCGTCGAGGAGCCGCTGCGCGTCTTTGGAAAATACGACGCGAAAGAGCGCAGGCGCCGCGTTCTGGATATGCTCGAGCTCGTCGGTCTCGGCGCGGAGTACGCAGCCCGCAAACCGCGCGAGCTCTCCGGCGGCCAGCGCCAGCGCGTTTCGATCGCGGTCGCGCTCATCCAGCGGCCGAAATTCATCATCGCCGACGAGCCGGTCTCCGCGCTGGACGTCACGATACAGTCGCAGATACTCGACCTTCTGATCGAGCTGCGCCGCGAACTCGACCTGAGTTATCTTTTCATCTCGCATGATCTGAACGTCATCTACCAGCTCTGCGACCGCGTGCTCGTCATGAACCGCGGCCGTATCGTCGAACAGGGCACGGTGGACGATATCTTCGACCACCCGCAGGACGACTACACAAAAAAGCTCATATCCGCTCTGGATTGATAAAAACAGCATCCGGCGCCGGATGGGCATCTGTCAGGCGGAGCCGGACAGCAAAAGAACCGCTATATTTGGGTTTTTACCGGATATAGCGGCTTTTTGTTTATTTATGCCTTCTCTTTACGATATCCGCCGTACTGTCTTCCGTCACAGCCTGAACATGTGGTTGAGATTCCCGCGTTTTGAAGGTATAATACCATCGGTTGACAAGGACAAGCACGGTTTTGACGGGAGAGGGTAAGGATGAACAGTAAACGATCTCTGCTGCAATTTTATAAAAAATGCGTAGAAAAGGGCTATACGGATATGAGCGATGATGCTCAGCGGTTAGATGCCAAAGTAGTCGCTGCTGATTTTCAAATAAAATACAAGGATATCGGCAAACTATTCGATGAAGCCAGAGCGGAAGCAGAAAGGGAAATGGTCGATGGGCAGCTCCTCGCCGCGGTCGAAGACGGTAAAACCAGTCTGAAGGTCTATTTAAGACCGGACGGCTCTGTGTACTCCACATGGAATGACGGAGACAAAATTGAGGGCGCGCCGGCGATCACGGTGCAAAAGGGCGGCACGCTCAGTTATACATACAACCCTGCAAAAGCGATTTACACAAGCGCCACCGTGGGAGGGATCACGACCGGCGGCGTTGAATACACAAAAGCCGGCTATTCAGAAAAAGTGGTTGGCAGCGGCAAAGGATATATAGAGATATCGCTTGCCGGGAAAACCCTTACTGCTATCACCATATCATTCCCTCCGTTTATCAGAGAACGATTCAGGCGGGACGACGCCTTTCAGCGTTTTGCGGGAGCAGCCGGGGTCATCTCGTGCCGCAAAACCGGCTTATACATGGACTCTGTCCTGAATTCCTTATCGAATCTCGATCACCGGCAGCAAATGACTCTGCTGACCCAGGCCGCGGATGAAGAACGCCGCCCATATTCCGAATGCGTGCAAATTGCGGGTCTGCTTGGCCAGGTGGTAAACGGCAATTTTCCGCCTTCGGATGATGAGATTTATGATCGGGCGCTTGCTTTGCTGAAGTCGAACGAGCCCGCGCAGATGGATCAGGCTGAAAAGCTGCTTCTTTCCATGCCGGACTATAAGGATGCCGCGGAAATAATTTACGCGAGAGCAGTCGAGCTTTCATCATCCAGCGCATCGAATGAACTAACGCACGCAGTCGAGCTTTTTGATTCTATCCCTGATCATAAGGATTCAAGATCCCGCGTCAGTGATTTGAATATAAAAATCGAAACTGCCGTTCACGAAGAAAAGAAGGCAGCGCTTCTGAAAAAGGAGGCTCGCACAAGGCGCGGGAAAAAGCTTGCCGTGGGCGGCGCTATAGCAGCCGCGGTACTGGTGATCGGAGCCATAGTCTTTTCCAAAGCCGTCATGCCGGCTATTCATTATAAGAATGCGGAAGAATTGCTGGCAGCGGGAGACTACCTCGGGGCTCTCTCCGAATTCGATGCTGCCGGGAAATATCAAGATGCGCGTGAGCAGAGTCTGTATCTATGGAATTACACAGGACGAAGATCGTCCTTAGCCGCCGGATACGATCATACTGTCGGGTTGAAATCGGACGGCTCCGTGGTGGCAGTCGGAAGCAGCTATTCCGGTAAATGTAATGTGGATGGTTGGACGGACATCATAGCGGTCGCTGCCGGAAGTTATTATACCGTTGGCCTGAAATCTGACGGTACTGTGGTAGCGGTCGGAGACAATGATTACGGTCAATGTGATGTGGACAGTTGGACAGATATTGCGGCGATTGCTGCGGGATACAGCCACACCGTCGGGCTGAGGTCCAATGGTACTGTGGTAACGGTTGGGGATACTTCCCTCTTTCGCGGAGAAGCAAGTAAATGGAAAGGCATCGCAGCAATTGCCGCTGGACACTATCATACAGTCGGGTTGAAGTCGAACGGCTCCGTGGTAGCGGTTGGAGGCCTCGGTCTCGTTGGTGAAAATCAGTGTGATGTAGACGACTGGAAAGGTATCGTAGCAATTGCTGCGGGATACAACCACACCGTCGGGCTGAAGGCTGACGGTACTGCGGTGGCTGTTGGAAACAATCGCGCCGGGCAGTGTGATATAGACAGCTGGACGAATATCATAGCAATTGCCGCCGGAGACCTTCATACTGTTGGACTAAAATCCGACGGCACCGTGGTGGCGGCTGGAAGCAATCTCTTTGGGCAGTGTGATGTAGACAACTGGACAGATATCGTAGCAGTTGTTGCCGGTGATTCCTATACCGTAGGTCTGAAGTCCGACGGCACTGTGGTTGCAGTCGGAGATAATGACAACGGTCAGTGTGACGTCGGCGATTGGACTGACATCAAAATACCGGACAGCAAATAAAAAAACTATGCCCAGAACCGCCTCGCCGCGGCCCGGTGTGAAATACAAAACAGCCCGGACATTCAACTGTCCGGGCTGTTTTGCGTCTTTTTGTTCCTTACAAGGTGCGCGTCTGCGCGTCTATCCCCGCGCGGTGAGGTAGCTGACGGCGCTCTCCGCGGCGATATAGCCGCTGGCATAGGCCCAGGCAAGGTCGTTTATGATCTGGCGCTTTACGCCCATGTCGTTGACGAAGCGGCCGGAGGCAAAGTCGCCGGTGACGTAAAGCCCCTCGACGAGACCGCCGTTTTCTGCGTAGGCCTGCATATCGGCGTTGACGAGCACGCCGCCGAAGGCTCCGTCCGTTCCGAGGAAGCCCTTGTATGCATAATAGGGACCGGTGAGCGGAACGAGCGCGTCGGGCGCCTTGAAGCAGTCCGCGTCGAAGCCCGTTTCGCAGGCGCGGTTATAGTCGGCTATCGTCTTTTCCAGCGCAAGCGCGGGAACACCCATCTTTTCGGCCAGCTCCGCGACGGTCGCGGCGCAGATAAGGCCCGAGGCCGCTGCCACTCCGCCGGGCACGACCGTGCTGCCGCCGACGGGGGCGTTGAGCTCGTTTTCAAGATCCGCCAGAACGTCCTCCGGGAAGGACGGGTTGCCAAATATCCCGCCCCAGCCCTCCGGCGGGGCGTTCTTTACGTCCTGCGCGGCGGCCAGGACCGTGTTTTTGTCAAAAACGAGCCACGAAACGCCCTCCGGCTGCTCGCAGAGGACATGGCCGGAATCGAATATGCCCATGCGCTTTGAGCTCGGCTCGCAGCACCAGCGTTTGCCGTTCATGTTGATCTGGAGCTGGAAGCGGTGGCCGCTCATGCCGGAGACGGTCTTGCAGCGGGACATTATCATCGGGCCCATGAGCCGCAGACAGAAGCTGTCTCGGTCGATGAACGCGCCGGCCTTTTCCGCGAGGGCAAGTCCGTCGCCGGTGTAGGCGCGTGAGCGGTGGCCGCCCTTTTGCAGCGGGCCGGGGTCGATAGCGGCGTATTTGGGTGAAACGCGCTCGAGCTCCCGCTGGTTGTTTATCCAGCTTCCCGTGGCGAGAATGACGGCGCCGCAGGCGATCTCCAGCCTGCCGTCCGGACCGTCCGCGAGAACGGAAACGATCTTTCCGTTTTCAACGCGGAAGTCCGCCGCACGGGTATTCTTCAGCACCTCGACGCCGAGCTTTTCGGCCTGCGCGGCCATAATGCGCATGATATATCCGCCGCTGCGTCCGGGCAGTCCCTCTTTATAGACGGGAACGACCGGCCCCTTGTCCGGCATGTCAAAGATATAGCGCCCGGCCTCAAAGTGGTCCGCGACGTCCTCGCCAAAGGTGCATACCCAGTCAAAAAACTTTCCCGTTGCAAGAAACGTGCGCCCGACAAGCTCGGGATCGAGCTTCCAGTAAGTCTCGTCCATGACCTTTACAAGATCCTCGTTGAGCTTGTCGTCGAACCCGCGCTCGCGCTGCCACCGGCTGCCGTAGACGCGGAAGTCCGCGGCCTGTGCCGCTCCGCCGCCGAGAAAGTCCGCCTTTTCAAGGACGATCACCTTCTTATCGCTGACTGACGCCGCGCGCACGGCCGCCGTCAGTCCGGCTCCGCCGCCGCCGAGGACCAGAATATCACAGGTTTTATCCATAGATTTCTCCCCTTCCTTGTTTGTATACATAGTTATTCTCAGGATATCAGCAGCGGACCGTAATGTCAAACAATGTGCTATACAGCTTTTGAATAGACATCGCAGTTTTTTTGATAAGCGCATGACATAAAAAAAGCCTCCCTCGTCAGAGAGAGGCTTGGGTTAGATGCAGAACTCAGAGTATGCGCGCTTTTTCGGCTCGTTCGGTCAAATGATGTCCATGCCGCCGTCTGCTGTGACGACGTTGCCGTTCACATAGCGGCTCTCCTCCGAGCAGAGCCACAGAACGACCTGCGCCACATCCTCGGGCTTGCGGAAATCCATCGGCGGCGCGTCCCCGTCCTCCGGCGCGTCCCTGCGCGACTGGACGAACATGCGCTCGAACATGCCCGTGCCGCTGGTCGGGCCGGGGCAGACGACGTTGCAGCGTATGCCCGCCTCACGGTTCTCGCAGGCCGCGGCCTTGGTAAGCTGGATAAGCCCCGCCTTTGCCGGGCCGTAGGCCCCGAAGCCGGGCATGGCCTTCATCCCGGCGGTGGAGGCCGTGTTCACAATGCAGCCGAAGCCCTGACCGCGCATGACACGCAGCTCATGCTTCATGCAGAGGAAAACACCCTTGCAGTCCACGTCCATGACCCAGTCCCAGTCGTGTTCCGTGACCTCGATCAGCGGCGCGAGCGGGATGGTAACGCCGTCCGGCCCGACGCCCGCGTTGTTGAAGGCAAAGTCTATCCTGCCGAAGGCATCCACCGCAGCCTTCACCATTGCCTCAACGTCGGTCTCGACGCGCACGTCGCAGCGCAGGCCGATGGCCCCGACGCCGTATTCTCTTTTAATCTGTTCGGCCAGCTCCTGCGCGCGGTCAACTATCGTGGAGGTGGCTATAACGACATTCGCGCCCTCGGCAGCGAACATAAGCGCGGTCGTTTTCCCGATGCCGGAGGCCCCTCCGGTCACTATCACGGTTTTTCCTTCAAATCTCTTCATATACGTCTCCCTTTCATATCATCATCGCCGCGTTGTATGCGTCATGGTTCGCGTCCGCTATCAGCCGCCCAGTTCCGGCACAGTCGCCGACGACGTAAACGCCCTGGGCATACAGCCCCTGAAGCGTCCTTGCCAGCCCATCCTCCGGACGCACGCCCATCGCAATGATATAGTTATCCGCGGGATAGACATATTCTCTGCCCTCGCTGTCAACCGTCCTTACTCCCTCGGGCGTGAACGCGGTTATGCGCCTGTCGCCGAAGCGCTTTACGCCCTGCCGGTTCAGACGGTAGTCGATCTCGACGCTGTTGAAGCCGGCGTTCGTGCCGCCGAAGGCCTCCGTCGGGA
>CAKSWM010000087.1 GCA_934511545.1 uncultured Oscillospiraceae bacterium
AACGAATACAGCGTGCCCTACGCCGGAGGCGTTGTCGGCATCATCTATAATACCACTGTCGTGACCGGCACGGTAGATTCCTGGAGCACCATGTTCGATCCCGCATACAGCGGCCAGATACTCATGATCGACAACCCGCGCGATGCCATCGGTCTCGCCCTCAAGTACCTCGGTTATTCCCAGAACACCACCAGCGCCGCCGAGATCGAAGAGGCTTACCAGGTAATAGCGGACGCAAAGGCCGCAGGCATATATCAGGGTCTCGTGATGGACGCCATTTTTGATAAGATGGAAAGCGGCGAGGCCGCCATCTCCACCTATTACGCCGGCGACTATCTCACCATGGTCGAGAATAACCCCGACCTCGCTTTTGTCATTCCCAAGGAGGGCTCGAACCGGTTCATGGACGCGATGTGCATCCTCAAAAACGCCGAAAACGTTGAGAATGCCGAAGCTTTCATCAACTTCATGTGCTCTGTTGACGCCGCCACCGCCAATGCGGAGTATATCGGCTATACCAGCGCCGTTGACGGCGTGCGCGAGAATCTCGCCCTCGAGCCGGAGTTTGACGCGATAATGTATCCCTCCGCGGAGGTCCTTGCAAACTGCGAGTATTTCATGAACCTGCCGCAGGATACTCTCACCCTTTATGACGAGCTCTGGGTAAAGCTCAAATCTTGACAACACAGGATAATTAGGCCATAATCAGGATACGGCGGCCGCCGTATCCTGATTTTTTTGAGGTTAGAGCCATGACTGGTTTCATTAAAAAGAACAGGTTCGCCTGTTTCCTTCTTCTTGCGGGACTCATATGTTCGCTCATTCTCTGTGCCCGGCGGGCGGAGCTGGAGGCCGGAAACCGGCTCGTCTGCGCCGTCATGACCACGGAGGACGCCGAACTTCTGAGCTATACCCCCGGTTCACTCAGACTTTTCGACGGTGGAAACACCCTTGACGGTGCCGTTCTGCTTGTTGAGGATGAAAATCAATACAGCTATGTCCCGATGTCCGGAACTGAATACGAGCCCGGAAATTCCGTACGCTGCTTCAAGCTGATCGAAAAATACGCCGCGCGCTACGCATACCTCGGTTATGACGGGGCTCAGGAGATTGAAAACATTCTCTACCGCGCGGTAACGGAACGCAACATCCGTGTCGTCTGGCTCGCGCCGTTTACGGACTCCCGGACCGGCAGCGTCATAACCGACGGCAAAGTCTATGAAGACGTCATACAAGGGCTCTCCGAGCGCATTTCCCCTCACGGGCTGACGATGTCGGACGGCGGTTTTTCCGTTTTTCCGGAATATGAGCCGAATAAATGGCTGCTCTGCGGAGCGCTGCTCGGTATTCTCGGCGCCGCGCTTCTGGTCATCGACTCCGTTTTTGAAACCAGAAAGATAAGCAGTACGATTTTTCTGCTGTTCTGTGCCGGACTCACCTTTCTTATACTGTTTATGAAGCCGCGCACCGCCGCCCCCGCTCTGGCCGCGGCCTGCCTGTTTCCCTGCCTTTCGATGCTGTCGGTCACCGCCCGTCTGAAAGCGATCGCCGGGGGCGCGCTCGGAAAAAAGCTGGCAGCTTACTGCAAAGCGATACTGCCCGCGTTTTTGACAGCGCTGCTTGGCGGCCTATTTGTCGCAGCCGTGCAGTCCTCGAGCGAATACATGCTCTCCGTCGAGAATTTCCGCGGCGTCAAGCTAAGCCAGACAGTCCCCCTGTGTTTTGCGGCTGTCATTATCTATTTGAGACTGTATGGCAGAGACGGTCTGCGGGACATCCTTTCGGGCAAAAAAACGCTTATCGCCCTGCTCGTGATCGCAGTTTTGGGCGTCCTGGCAGTCTTCCTGATGCGTACAGGCGATGGCCTGCTGTCCGTCGGAACGCTCGAGCAGCGGTTCCGCAATCTGCTGGAGCGTGTGCTCATCACCCGCCCGAGAACGAAAGAATTCATCATCGCCTGGCCCTGTCTGGCTCTGGCCTGCGCACTCGCCGCAGCGGGGGCCAAACGCTGGCTCTGGCCCTTCGCCCTTATTTCAACGATCGGCTTCTCCTCCGTTGTAAATACCTTCTGCCATTCGCGCGCCCCCGTCTGGCTGTCCTGCGTGCGCAGCGTTCTGGGGCTTGCGGCCGGGCTGGCGGTCGGTATGATCGTCATTTGCATCGCGGATCTTTTCAGCCGCAAAAGAAACTGAATCACGCCTCCGGCGTGTCAGCACCGCCGGAACAAATAAGAATCAGCGAAGGGAGCCGCCCGCTCCCCTCGCTGATTCTTTGCGATCTTATAAATTCAGGCGTCTACCGCTCTCTGGTAGCAGTCGATGCAGTCCCGGATTCCCATCAGTTCCAGCGTTGCAGCATAGTCGCCCCATTCATCCTCCAGCGACATTTCGCCGGTAATGAACTTGACATAGCTCTCCTGAACATAGGTCATTATGTCCCCATAACGGGAATTATAGAGCTCCGCGTCCTCGGGCGACATTGAAACGCTGCCGTCTATCATCCACGAGCTGTCCATAGTCGTCCAAAGGTCGATGGCGTCAAGGCTGTTCTGATTGAAGCCATAGAACTGGCGTCGCCAGTCGTATACATATGCTCCGCGGAACGCCGTGAACATGAACGCCTTGAACGATTCGCTGACTCCCGTCCACTGCTGGAATATCTCCTCGCAGTACTGGGGATCACCGTTCTCATCAAAGCGGTAGGTCTCCCCCTCATACCCGCCGTAGTTGAGAATATAATAGCCCTCTTCGGAGAACCAGAAGTCGAAGTATTCCGCGATAAGCCCGGGATCCTTTGCCGTGGTCGTGATGCACACGGCTCCGCCGTGTATGCGCTCGTTGTTGAACGCAAGATGAGTCACATCGCCCTCCTGTTTGACCGGGTTGAGTATTCCCGCCAGTTCCCAATCCTCGTTCGGGGAAAAATCGCGGTCGGTGGTCGCCCAGGAGCCTTCTCCGGAATAGCAGCCGACAGTTTCTATGAGGTCGCTGTACATCTGCATGTTCGTCATCTTGACCGTGACGAAATCCGGAGAGATGAGTCCCTCTCCGTACCAGTCTCTCAGCATATACAGATAATCGCGGAAGTTTTCCTCATATGGGCCGTACTTTACCGTGCCGTCAACGTTCATAAACGGCGGAAAGAGCGCCATTCCGCTGTATGCAAACACGTCATAGCCTGCCGACAATCCGGCGTTCATCATGTCAAAGCCGGACATCCACATGGCGTTTGTCAGCCCCAGTTCCGTCTTCATCGCCAGAAGCGCATCATGAAGATCGTCATAGGTCGTGATGTCGGAGGCAGTTTTCCCGACCCGGCGCAGAAAATCCTCGCGGATCAGTAGTCCCTGCGTTCTCGGAAATCCCTCGTCGTAAAGGCCGTATATCAGCGCCATTGAGCCGTCTGTGAGATGGGCATATTTCGACAGGTCCTCATTGTTTTCCAGCAGCGCCCTGTAATTCGGCATATAGTCGTCTATAAGCTCCGTCAGCTCGAGCGCAAATTCCTCGTTGAGCATCTCCGCGGCTCCGCCGTTGAAATACTGCTGGGGCTGATAGCAGACATCCGGCCAGTCCCCACTGGCGACCATCACCTTGAATGTCTCGGCAGCGCCCACGGTGCTGAGGAGTTCATATTCAACGTGGACATTGGTTGCCTCCTCGAGCGCGCGGACGTAATACAGCTCGTGCATATCCTCGACATACGGAGCGATAGGACCCGGCAGTGTGTCCATCATCGATATGGTCACGGTGTCGGCAAGCGGAAAAATGCCGGCTTCCGGCACTTCATCGGCTTCGGCATCCGGACCGGCTGCATCCGGAGTACCGGTCTCCGCCTCTTTCTCCGCGGGCGGTGCGGACGCCTCCGAAGCTTCGGAAGGCTCCTCCGCAGGCTCGGGATTTGACCCGCACCCGGCAAATATGCCGAGCAGCATCATCAGTACAAGGGTCAGGACCAATATGCTTTTTTTCACCCTTTTACATCCTCCCTTTATTATATTTTATGGCTGCTCCGTTGTTCTGCGTTCCACCGAATATGCATGTTTCGGGACAACGCATCATATACTGTCTCTATGATGATATGCCGCACGCAATTTCATTATGCTTTTCTCTCTTTGATTTTTGCATACGAACAGGACCCCGGACGCAGTAAACATTTACTGCGTCCGGGGTCCTGCTTTTGCGGACGGCATCTGTCCGAAGCGGTATTTATTTCACGCGCCGGCCCGGCGTATACCGCATCGGACCGTCAGTTATTTTTCATGCACCAGCAGCCTGCGCTTTTTCCAAAGGCCGCTCCAGAAGTATATTGCCGCAGGTATCGCTGTACCGTACATTGCAAGGTTATTCCCCAGGAAGAAGCCGAACAGCCCCATGCCCAGCCCGCTGCCGAGCAGTATGCTCAGCGCGATGCGCAGCACGATGCCGTCCAGCAGCGCGATGGCAAGGCTGAGCCCCGCGTTGCCCGTGCCTTCGATGACCGCGTTGCAGGAGGTTGCGAGTATGCTCGCCGGCTGCATTATTACGCAGGTCAGCAAATATGTCCACGCGAGGTCCAGCACTTCCGGATCCGTCGTGAACAGCCCGAAGAGCTGCCGCGGGAACAGCGTATATATGACCGCAAAGGTCCCGCAGAAGATCGTGCAGATGACCATTGAGGTGTACACAGTTTTTGTTGCCCTGTCGTATTTTCCCGCACCGACATTCTGCCCCACCATCGTCGCGCCGCCGGTCCAGAGCGCATTCGTTGCAATACCCGTGAGCCGGTCGAGCTTCATTCCAGCGCCATATGCAGCAGAGGCTGCCACGCCATAGGTATTCACGATGCCGTTTATCACGGACATAGACAGGTCGATCGCGCAGCTTTGCAGCGCCATCGGAGTGCCCAGCTTGAACAGGACCTTGAGCTTTTCTCTGTCCGGCCTGAAGCTGGAGAGCCTGAAGTCAAACAGAAATGCCTCTTTATGCCTGTACAGGTAAATGATCGCGACAACAAATGCAACAGCCTGACCGATAACCGTCGCTATTGCAGCGCCGGCCACGCCAAAGTCCATGATCGCCACGAACACGTAATCCAGAACAAGGTTTATAACGGAAGCTATTGCAATAAACACCAGCGGATGCTTTGAATCGCCCATTCCGCGCAGTATTGAGGAAACTGAATTATAGCCATAGGTCAAAAGCGCTCCGGCGGCATTTATTATCAGGTATGCCTGTGCGCTCTCAAACGTTTCTTTCGGCGCGTTGAGCAGTTCCAGCAGCTGGCGGTTGAAAATTATCGCGGCCGAACCGGTTATCAGCGCCAGGACCGCCAGCGAGGAAAACAGCGTTCCTATCGTACTTTTGATCTCGTCCCTTCTTCCCGCGCCGACGAGCTGGGAAATGACGATCTGTCCGCCTGTCGAAAACCCCATTCCTATGGAGGTCACGAACATCACGACCGAGCTTGCCGTTGCAACGGCGGACAGGCCCGCACCGCCGACCCACTGACCGACTATTATCATATCCACAGTGCTGTAAAGTGTCTGCAATGCACTCGAAAGCATAAACGGCAGCGCAAATATGATAAGCTTTTTCCAAACGCTTCCCGTCGTGAGATCGTTTATCATGGTTTTTTGACCGGACATTTTCACTACCTCCATACAAAAAAAGCCGGATAAGGCCCAATGCACCTTATCCGGTATTTTTTCCATACCTCCGTATGCATTAAAATGGTAACATAGAGCTTATGCAATGTCAAGACACTTTGGCACGTAACGTCCGCGGGGCGGCATACACTCCGGATTTTTGGGCAAACTGTTCCCGAGGTGAATAACATGACAGGCAGAGAAAAAAGCGAACTTATCCGCAGAGAAATCTACGATCTTCGTCTTTACCCCGAAATGCGGCTGTGTGCAAAATTTGACGAGCTGGGTATAGACAAATACCCGATCTATGAACGTCCCGCTCTCGGGTTCCGCGTTCAGGACAACTGTGCGGAAGAGCATATAATGTAAAATTCGGCTGTAAATACGCTCGAAAGACTATTGTTTTTGCTGTATCATTCGTGCTAAAATTCTCATGCTGACTTTTTTTCCGGAGATACCTGCAAATGAATGATAACAATATTATGGAACGATCCAATCTGGCGTGGTTCCGGCGTGGACTCGAGACCGGCTTTCCGATCATGCTCGGTTATTTTGCCGTCTCGCTGACGATTGGAATAACCGCGCGCATCGCCGGGCTTTCGGCGCTTCAGGCGGCGCTGAGCAGTCTTCTGCTCAACGCTTCGGCCGGCGAATACGCCGCGTTCACAGTCATGGCCGCCGGAGCCGGACTCTTGGAGGCCGCTGTTATGGAGCTCGTGGCAAACGCAAGATATCTGCTCATGTCCTGCGCGCTG
>CAKSWM010000088.1 GCA_934511545.1 uncultured Oscillospiraceae bacterium
GATCTACCTTGCCGAGCTCCGCCATCTGCCAGATGACGCCGGTTTTCTCGAAAAGTCCGCGCAGATAGCCCACTATCTCGGCCGAAGCGTCGTTGCTGCCGGATTTGCCGCGCGCACCCGTGAACTTGCACAGACCTACGCCATAGTTGAGCTTTGCGCTGTTGCGCTTCTCGCTGACCTCCGGGAAGTTCGGGTCAAAGCCGTTGCAGACATCGGCGGAAATGCACAGGCTCTTTTCAAAGCAATGGCTGATGCTGACATTCTGGGTATCACAAATGTCCTGCATGAAGGTCTCAAACACCTGGCTCTGCATTCCGGATACGCCCTCGGAGCCGATCTCTTCCTTGTCCGCAAGCACGCATACCGCCGTCCGGCGAGGCATCTCGGTATCAAATATCGCCGCGAGCTCTGCATAGGCGCAGACCCTGTCGTCGTGGCCGTAGCCCGCTATAAGGCTGCGGTCAATGCCCATATCGCGCACATCCATTGCGGGGACTGCCTCAAGCTCCGCGGAGAGGAAGTCCTCCTCCGTGATCCCGTATCTGTCGGAAAGCAGGCTCATAACGGCAAGCTTCACCCTGTCGCTGCCGTCGTCCGCATAAGGCACGCTTCCGATGAGAAGATTCAGGTTCTCGCCGGGTATTGCTTCAGCCAGACTCTTTTTATTCTGGTCCGCGGCCAGATGCGGCAGAAGGTCGGTTATGACAAATATCGGGTCGTCCTTATCGCGTCCTATGATGATCTCTACGGTGCGCCCGTCCTTCAGCGCGACAACGCCGTGCAGCTCAAGCGGTATCGCGGTCCACTGATATTTCTTGATGCCGCCGTAATAGTGGGTTTTGAAGTAGCACAGCTCCGAGTCCTCGTACAGCGGGAGCTGCTTGAGGTCCAGTCTCGGCGAATCGACATGGGCAGCGGCAATGTTCACGCCGTTTTCAAGACCCTCGGTCCCGATGACGGCAAGCATAAGTGCTTTTCCGCGGACGGACTGATATATCTTTGTCCCCGCCGGCAGCGCCATGCCGCGCCGGTATTCAACAAATCCCTTTTCCCGGGCCAGCCTGATCGCCTCACGGACGCATTCGCGCTCCGTACGGGCAGAGTCAAGAAAGCTCTTGTAGCCCTCGCAGTAGTCGTCGCATGCGGCGCGCTCCTCCGCGTTTATAAGGTCATAGCCGTTCTTCTGAGTATAGAACAGCTCCTTGCGGAAATCTCTTTTTTCTTCCATTGTTTATTCCTCCTTCAGCAATTTGCCGAACAGTTTTTCACATTTATCCTGAAACTGCTCATACGTCCCGTCATTGTTTATGACATGTCCGCAGTTTTCTTCAAAGTATTCGTTGCTCTTCTGCGCCTCTATCCTCATGCGGGCATACTCTCCGGTTATGCCCTCGCGCAGCATGAGCCGCTTTACGCGGTCCTCCGTCGGCGCTATTATTCCCACGGTCGTCCTGCACCGCGGCGCGATCCCGCTCTCCAGAAGCGCTATCGCGTCTATCGCTGCGTATTTTCCGCCGCGCTTTGCCCAGTCCAGCAGCCGTCTCTCAACTTCGTTGTTCACATACTTGTGAGTTATCCTGTTCAGGTCCGAAAGCGCTGTGCCGTCGGAAAACACAACGTTGCCGAGGGCTTTGCGGTCAAGTTCATCGCCGTTATAAACAGGGCCAAAGCGTTCCGTCAATTCTTCCTTCATTTCCCTGCTTGACCGGGTAAGCTCGTGATAGACCGCGTCGCAGTCTACGACAAGCGCGCCCAGCCCCTCAAGTACGTTCAGAGCCGTCGTCTTTCCGCAGCCCGTTCCGCCGGTAACACCGATTATTACAAGTCCTTCGACAAGCGTCTTTTCGATCTCATCCATGGGTATCGCTCCTTTTCTGATAAGCGTACACGGCGAGGTGCTGAAATCGATTATCGTTGATTCCACGCCAAGAGCGCACTCGCCGCCGTCGATCACCGCGTCGATATGTCCGTCGAAATATTCCATTACCTTTTCCGCCGTTTTCGGGCTTTCCTCTCCGCTCGGGTTGGCGGAGGGTGCCGCCAGCGGCAGTCCGGTCTGCTCGAGCAGCTCAAGCGTCAGCGGATGATCCGGACAGCGCAGCCCGACGGTGGGACCTCCCGCCGTCACGATCTCCGGTATCCCGGAAGCCGACGTCATGACCAGCGTCAGCGGGCCCGGCCAGTATTTCTCCGCCAGTACACGCGCCCCCCGGGGCACATCTGTCCAGTATTTTTCCATATCTGCCGCACCGCTCACCATCAGCGAAAGAGGCTTCTGTCCCGGACGTCCCTTGACCTCGTATATCCGCGCGACGGCGGCGGCGTCAAGCCCGTTTCCCGCAAGGCCATAAACCGTTTCAGTCGGCACGGCCACAAGCCCTCCGCTTTTTATGACCTGTGCAGCTTCGGCAATATCTCCCTGCTTTACTAACAGAGTTTTCATCTTTCAATCGACCTGCGCTTTCATTTTTTCGGCCTGATCCGCGGTCACGAGAGCGTCGATCAGCTCGTCAAGCGCACCGTTCATGATCTGCTCGATCTTGTACAGCGTCAGACCTATCCGGTGATCGGTGACTCTTCCCTGCGGAAAATTATAGGTCCGGATACGCTCGGAGCGGTCACCCGTTCCGACCTGGCTCTTTCTTTCCGCGGCAATGGCGGCATTCTGCTTTCGCTGCTCCTCCTCATAGAGCCGCGAGGCAAGTATTTTCATCGCACGGTCGCGGTTTTTATGCTGGCTGCGCTCATCCTGACATTCAACAACGGTGCCGGTCGGCAGATGCGTTATGCGTATGGCGCTCTCTGTCTTGTTGACATGCTGTCCGCCCGCGCCGGAGGACCGGAATGTATCGATCTGGAGATCTGCGGGATTGATCTCAAAATCCACCTCGTCCATCTCCGGCAGAACGGCGACGGTAACGGTGCTTGTGTGTATCCTGCCGGAGGCCTCGGTATCCGGAACGCGCTGGACCCTGTGGACGCCGCTTTCAAATTTCAGACGGGAATATGCTCCCTCGCCCTCTATTATAAAGCTTACCTCCTTGATGCCGCCGATCTCGGTCTCATTTATATTTGCTATCTCCGTTTTCCAGCCCTTTGACTCGGCATACATTGAATACATGCGGTAAAGGCTCCCGGCGAACAGCGCCGCCTCTTCCCCGCCCGCTCCGCCGCGGATCTCAACGATGACGTTTTTTTCGTCATTTGGGTCGCGCGGCAGCAGAAGCACTTTCAGTTCCTGTTCGGTCTGTTCCATTCCTGCTTTTGCGGATTCATACTCCGCCTGCGCAAACTCCCTGAAGTCAGGATCGCTCGTCAGCTCCAGAGCATCGTTCATGTCGGAACGAAAGCGTTCGTAACGCCTGTAAGCCTCCACGACCGGAGTCAATTGCTTCTGCTCTCTGGCATACTTCGCATATAGGGCCGAATCCGTGTATACCTCCGGAGTAGTCATCCTCTGCTGCAAATCCGCATATTTTTCCTCGATCTGTTTCAGCTTTTCAAGCATTTGAAGTATCCTCTCAATTCAGTTTCCGACTATTAATATTATCACAGTCAATTTTTATTGTAAATAGTCCTCTTCCACATTCGCCCTCACTCAGGTTCCGAAAACGAAACTCTTTTACCCATTGACATAGTAGGTGAGTTGGGTTACTCTTTATCTGCCATCCGGACGATCGAGGCGCCGTGGCAATAAACCATCAGGAGGCAATGTGTATGGCACATGTAGCCGCTGTCTGTATCAGCGAGAAAAAAGGAACCATGAAGCATGAAGTACCGGAGATCTCAGTAAAAAAGAATCATGGCATTATCGGAGATGCGCACGCCGGTAACTGGCATCGGCAGATCAGTCTGCTTGGAAAGGAAAGCGTCAATAAAATACGCAGCAGCTTTCCGGATATCCCCACAGGCGCCTTTGCCGAGAATATACTGACCGAGGGCATCACCCTGTATGAACTTCCCGTAGGCACAAAGCTCAGGGTCGGCAAGACTCTGCTGGAGATAACGCAGATCGGGAAAGAATGTCACGCCGCCTGCGCAATACGCCGTCAGGTCGGCGACTGCGTAATGCCAAGAGAAGGCGTTTTCGCCATTGTGCTGGAGGAGGGCTCCATCCGCAGCGGCGACGCTGTTACTATTGAGAATATAGTCACAGCAGCACCGGACCGTTGAAATTTTCTTTCCCGCCGCTTGACAATGTCATGCAAGCGAAGTATGATTAGTTATACTTTTCTTACTCAGTGGGAGGAAATTATGTTCAAGGACGATAAATACGCCGGCAGCGTCAGAGTCGGCGAAAAAGGACAGATCGTAATTCCCAAGACGCTTCGCGACATGTTCGGCATCAGCTCCGGGGATACGCTGCTGATACTCGGCGATCAGGAACGCGGGATCGCAATCCTTCCGAACTGGAGCCTGGACCAGTTTCTCGGTCAGGCTCAGAAGGGGGACGACGGGCATGAGTGAAAACGCGATCGAGATCAGAGAGCTTTCAAAAAGCTACAAGCAGCGCACGGTAGTTGACAAGCTGTCTCTCGATATAAAAAAGGGAGAGTTTTTCGCTCTGCTGGGGCCCAACGGAGCCGGTAAAACAACCACGATACGCATGCTCTGCTGTCTGCTCCGTCCGGACGGCGGAGACGCTCATCTCGGCGGCAGCAGCATCATGTCGGATCCGGAGGCGGTAAAGCAGAGGATCAATCTTTCGCCGCAGGAAACGGCGGTCGCCTCCAAGCTGAGCGTGAGAGAAAATCTTGAGCTTATCGCCCGCATCTACGGCATGAACAAGGCGGAGGCAAAAGCGGCAGCTGCCGGGTCAATGGAGCGTTTCGGCCTTTCCGACCGAGCCGGAGACAGGGCAAAATCGCTTTCCGGCGGCATGCAGCGCAGTCTCAGCATCGCGATGGCGCTTATCTCCGACCCGGAGATCGTCTTTCTCGACGAGCCCACACTCGGCCTCGACGTAAGGGCACGAAGGGCTCTTTGGAAAAATCTGCTGGAGCTCAAGGGCAAAAAGACGGTTATTCTGACAACGCACTATCTTGAGGAGGCCGAGGCTCTCTCCGACCGCATCGGCATCATGTATAAAGGCTCGCTGCGAGCGCTTGGCACCGCCGATGAGATCATTGAAATGTCCGGCAAGGACAGTTTTGAGGATGCATTTCTTGAGTTGACTGACGGAGGTGACCTGGTATGAGAGCGCTTTCATTCTCTTCACGCTGCGCAAAGGAAATACTGCGCGATCCGCTGACGCTTATCTTCGGGGTGGGTTTGCCCGTTGTTCTGCTGTATTTCATACATCTGCTGTCTTCGAATGTCCCAACCGGAAATAACGCGTTTGAATTATCGAACTTCGCTCCCGGCATGGCGGTTTTCAGCTTTTCGTTCATCTCACTGTTCACGGCGCTGCTGATATCCGGCGACAGGACCAGTTCGTTTCTTCCCAGACTTTTTGCCTCGCCAATGATGCCGGGCGAATTCATGCTGGGCTATGCTCTGCCCATGCTTCCCGTCGCGTTGGCACAGGGCGTGGTCTGCTTCGCATTTGCGTTTATTCTCGGTCTTGACTTTACCGTAAACGTATTCGCCGCTCTGCTGGTACTTATCCCCGTTGCGGCGATGTATATCTCCTTCGGTATGCTGTTCGGCTCCGCTTTTGCCGACAAACAGGTCGGTGCAATTTTCTCAATATTCGTCAATCTTACGACATGGCTGTCCGGCACATGGTTCGAGCTTGAGCTCATCGGTGGGCCTCTGGAAACAATCGGATATCTCCTGCCGTTTTCCCACGCAGTAAAAGCCGTGAGCTGCACCCTGAACGGCAGCTACAGCGAGCTTTTCCCGCATCTTGCCTGGGTGATAGGCTACGCCGTCGCCGTCTCGATCCCGGCGGTTCTCATCTTTAAGCGAAAAATGCGCGGATGAGCCGGATCGCGGTCAGGGCGCTTTGCATAAACGCATTCCTTTCGCAGACCGGAGCGGCCGCCAGAGTGGCGGCCGCTTTTCTGTAGCAGTGATTTGACCGGTAACTGCATTACGCTGTTAAAAATATGGATTTTCATTGCCATTGTCCTTTAAGGCAAGATGTTGTATAATATTTCTATCTGACTAATCACATACGGAGTTTCCCAATGACAAGAGAATTTGAAGAGAGATATATAAAAGCGCGCAGAGCAGTTGTTGAGGCCGAGTTTTCCCATCTCAACAAGATGCAGCGCAAGGCAGTCATGACAACGGAGGGGCCGCTTCTCATTCTGGCCGGCGCCGGGAGCGGAAAGACGACCGTTCTTATCAACAGAATAGCAAACCTCCTCAAATACGG
>CAKSWM010000089.1 GCA_934511545.1 uncultured Oscillospiraceae bacterium
GAGATAGACGGCGCACTCCATGCCCGCCATTCCTCCGCCGCAGATCACGACGCTCTTTCCGGGCCTTACGCGCCCGTGATCGACATCCGCGAGATGCAGTACCTTTTCCCCGCCGATGCCGGGAATATCCGGCTGCCAATACCGCGAACCGGCCGCGACAATGACGGCGTCCGGGTTTTCGCGCCCGACCAGCTCCGGCGTGACCTCGGTGTTGAAAACGAGCTTCGCGCCGCATTTCTCCGTCTGGCGGATGTCCCAGTCGAGATAAAGCCGCATATATTCCTTGAACGGCAGAGCGGAGGCGTCGTTTATAAGTCCGCCGAGCCTGTCCGTCTTTTCATACAGAGTGACCTCGTGGCCGCGGCGGCGCAGAGTCTGCGCGGCCATCATGCCCGCCGGGCCTCCGCCGACGACCATGACGCGCTTTCGTTCCGCCTCCGGCAGGAGCGCCGCGCGGGAATTTTCAAAGCCCAGCTCGGGGTTTATCGCGCAGCGCATGGACAGGCCGTAGGTATTCGCCGTGCCGCACCAGTCGCAGCGCAGACAGGGGCGGATGTCCTCCACCCTCCCGTCGAGAGACTTGCTTATGATCTCGTTGTCCGCCATATAGGCCTTCGCCATAACGACGATGTCCGCCTTTCCGGACCCGATTATCTCCTCGGCCTCCGCAAGGCTGGTTATGTTGCCGACGACGGCAACGGGGATGCGCAGACGCTTTTTCGCCTCCGCCGCAAACGCGACGTTGAGCCGGCGGCCCTTGAAAAAGGTCGGTATCGTGAAGGTCGAGCCGTAGTTGAAGAAGATGTTGCCGCGGGAAATATGCATGATATCGACATATTCCTGCGCCCTCTCCATAAACTCGAGGGACTCGGGCAGCTCAAGCCCGCCCTCGATATCCTCCTGCGCGGAGACGCGGCACTCGATGACCATATCCGGCACGGCCTCGCGCACGGCCCTGAGCACCTCGAGCGGGAAGCGCATCCGGTTTTCAAGGCTGCCGCCGTATTCGTCCGTCCGGTGGTTGGACAGCGGGGATATAAACTGCGCAAGCAGGTTGTTGTGGGCGCAGTGGATCATGATAACGCGAAGTCCGGCGTTTTTGCAGCGCAATGCGCACTGGACATACTGGTCGCGGATGAAGTCCATGTCCTCACGGTTCATGGGCTTTATGTAGCCGAGCGGCCCGCCGTTGAGCGGCACGTCGGAGGGCGCGAGCGCGGGATTTCCCGGCGTCGCCTTTGACCCGCGGCCCGCGTGCGCCAGCTCCACGGACAGCTCCGCGCCGTATTTCCGCGCGGCGAGAACGAGCTGGTTGATGCCGTGGATGCACCGGTCCTCCGTCACGTTCAGCTCGCAGAGCCAGGCGGAGGAATCGGCGTGGACGACGGGCGTGTTGCCGATCGTGACATAGGCAGCGCCCGTCTTTGCCTGCCAGCGGACGTATTCGATCATCTCCTCGGTCACGTCTCCCTCGGGGCTGCACTTGAGAACGACGGTCGGGGAATATTCAAGGCGGTTTTTGAAGGTCACTCCGCGGACCTTCAGCGGCTGAAAAACATGCGGGTATTTTTCGTTCTTTATCATGTCTGACCGTTCCTTTCCGTAATAGCTTCGGGGTATCATCGGTTGAAAAGGTTATTTTTCCTGAGACCATTTTATCCTTCCGCGCGCTGCAAAGCAAATGCCGGATATGCAGGATATCATTACTTTGAGATCATATGACTTCCGCCTCGCGGGACATGACCTCCCGGATGTAATCGACAAACAGAACGGCGCTCTGCGACAGCGTGTGCCCGCGCAGCCAGAACACATGCACCTCCGCCTCCGGCAGCCGCTCCCCGATCGTATGCATGGAGATCTCGCCGCCGCCATAGCGCGCGCACAGCGTATAAAACGCGGGACGCGGCAGCACCATCAGTCCCGCATCCGCGCAGAGCAGCTCATAAAGCAGCTTTGCGTGCTCCGCTTCGTGGGTTATGCGCGGCAGAAAGCCGATCCCGGAGCATATCTCCGTCAGCTTTTTGCCATCGAGCCTGCTCTCGTCACAGATGAAGCCCTCGTCCCGCAGCGCGGAAAGGGACACCGTTTCCGGCAGACCGCGCCTTTTTGAACACACCAGAACATATTCCGAGCGGGAAATGACCTCTCCCGCGAGCTTGTCCGAATCGAGCCTGTTCATGCTCAGCCCGACCTCTATCGACTGGCTGAGCAGATATTTTTCCATGTCCTCGTCGGCATGACGGTATTGGCGTATCCCGATGTCCGGATACTTTGCGGAAAAGCCGATGAGCATGTCGGCAAGAAAGTCCTCCGCCGAGCAGGCGAGCGACAAAACGCTGTTTTCGCGGCGGTACAGCCCGCGTATGTTCTCTACCCCCGCTTCAAGCTGGCTGAGCGCCAGCTCCGCCGTGCCCAGAAACATCCGCCCGTAGGTGTTGAGCTCCAGCCTGCGGCAGCGGCGGTCAAAAAGCGGCGCGCCGATCTCCTTTTCCAGCCGCGCGATGCTACGGCTGAGCGCAGGCTGCGTCATGTGCAGGTTTTCCGCCGCCTTTGTAACGCTGCCGGTGAGCGCGACCTCCTTGAAATATTCCAGCTGAATAAATTCCATATCCCGTCATCCTCCGTTTTCGCCCGTTATCAGCTCAAGGCCTTTATGCGGACCCAATTTCCCCGCACAAGACGGATCAAAAACAGTATCCCGCGCACGGACAGTTCAACAGCCATGGTGGCCCATATGCCGACGACGCCATAACGCCGCGTTGCGGCCAATACCACCAGAACGCGTACTCCCCACATGCTGCACAGGTTTATGAGAAACGGACCATTCCCGTCACCCGCTCCGCGGAGCGCGCCAATGGCAACGATGCTCACCGCAAACAGAGGTTCGGAAAACGCCACTATCCTGAGAAGGCGCGTGCTGAGCGTGATCACCTCCGTCTCCGGCGTTAAAAGCCCGGTCAGAAACGGCGCGCACAGAAACATGACGCCGCCCATTATTATCGCCAGGCCAAAGCCGAGCGCCGTCGTGCCATAGGCAAAACGCTTTGCCATGTCCGTCCGCCCGGCCCCGATGCTCTGACCGACGAGCGCCGTGGCCGCCGTGGCAATGCCATAGGCCGGAAGATAACAGATAGTCTCTGTCTGAACGGCCACGTAATTTGCCGCCACGGAAACCGCGCCCATGCCTGTGACGACATATGTCATGACGATCTGCGCAAGGCACAGCGCCGTTCGCTCCAGCGCGGCCGGTACGGCCAATGTAAGCGCGTTATGCATACAGACCTTTGTAAAACGCCAGTGTTCATCCCCGCGCAGGCGCAGAGGGCCCTTGCGCTTCATCAGCAGAACAAGCAGGGCCAGCCCGACGCAGGCCTGCGCCAGCCCCGTGCCCAGAGCCGCGCCGCCGACGCCGAGTCCCGCTCCCCAGACGGTGAAGCCGCCGATCTGTCTGGTCGGATAGATCAGCACAAAATTGAATATCACATCCAGCAGGCACATGCCGACGTTCATAACGCTCGGAATAAGAACATTCCCGCTGCACCGAAAGATGCTGGAATACATGGCAGAGGCCATGCTGAAGGGCAGAAAAGCGCATACTATGCAGAAATATGTCCTTGCATATGGCCGGATCGATTCTTCCGCGCCCAAAAGGGCTGGCAGCCATTGTCCCAGCAGTACGGACAGCGCGGAGAGCGCGGCGCCGAAAACCATGTTGAACAGGACGGCCTGACAGAGCACATCCCGGCTGTCCCTTTCCCGGCCCGCTCCGAGATACTGCGCCACCTGCACGGAAAAACCGACGGCGGCGGCGCTGACTAAGCCGTTGAGCAGCCAGATCGTGGTCGAGACCACGCCGATGGACGCGGTCGCCATATATCCAAGGCTCCCCACCATGGCCGTATCGATATAGCTCATCAGCGTCATTACAAGCTGCTCCAGAATGGCCGGTATCGACAGAGAGACTATCAGTTTGATCTGATCCTTTACGGGTATGGCTTTGCCGGTCCGCATAAAGTCGCTTACTTGCAGCATATTCATAAAAAAATCACTCCATTGCCGGGACTTCTGCTTATCCCGTCATTCTCCGCTCAGAAATCTCAGTATCTGCTTTTCGCCAGCGGAGGGCACAAGCTCCGCACAGCGCTGTCTGAGCCGCTCGAGCGACGTCTCCGGGCTCTCGCAATAGAACGCGCGCACCGCTTCCGCGCCCAGAACGTCCTCCGGCCGCGCGTATACGGATACCGGCCAGCCGTATTCCTCTCCGCGCCGGTTTTTCTTTTTCTCGAACCCGGCGTTGATAAGATACGTACGCATCATAAGCTCCGTCAGAACAGGGTCGGTCCCCTTGCCCTCCGGAAGAGCGCTTTTGAGCTCCTGCGTAGACTTTCTTCCCCCGTCCTCAAACAGCTGCATCACGCGCATCAGGCGGTACGGCGCAAGGCCGTCGTCGCAGAAGGCGTCGAAATCATAGCCGCGGCGGCGGTAATTCGCAAGGACCGGGAACCACTGCTTCGAGACATAGGCGACTTTTCCGCGGAAAAACTTGCCGAAAACGACGCGGCCGCTGTTCACGGCGTGATAGCGCCACTCCCAGGGGTTGTCATCCGAGCGGCCGGCCCAGTTTTCCGGCGGCGTCATCGCCTCGACGGAAAAGCCCGGCAGGCCGTTTTCCAGCAGCGGCAGAAACCCCAGCTCTTCAACGGCGGAGCAAAGCTCCTCCCATGAACGCAATATCATAGGTTATCTCCTTTCAGGCCATCTTTGAAAAAAATGATAAGCTCATTTATTACCTGTCTTGCCGTTTCACCGCATCCGCTTCTGAGCCAGCCAACGGCTATGTCGAAGGTCGAATCGACGTTAATATACCGCATCTGCGGACTGGAGCGTATCGCTATCCAGTCGTCAACAAAGAAAACCCCGACGTTGCTCTGCATCTTGAGAAATGCGTTCGTAACGGAGGGCACGTTCATTATCTCGGGCTCAAAGCCGTGGCGGCGGCATTCGCTGCGCGTGAATCCGCTGGTGTTTTTCGCACCCTCCGGCTCGTTGATGCTGAAAAACACCTCGTTACTGAAATCCTCCCAGCACAGGCCGGGCTTATCCGCCAGCGGATGCTCGCGCGAGAATATTATAACTCCGCCCGTCGTCGTCAGCTCGGCCGTCTCCAGCTCCGCATGGTCGCGCAGACTGCTTCCGAGCGAGATCAGCATGTCAACATCGCCGCGCTTTATCGCGGGCAGCATATCCGCAAAGCTGTATCCCTCCAGATCGAGGCTTATACCGGGAAATTTCCGCGCGAAATGCTCGATAACGCGGCCGTAAAACAGCGACATGTCCCAGCCCTCGAGCCAGCCGATCCGCACGGTCTCGCGCCGGGAAATGCCGCGCGCACGGGCGACAGCCGCCGCATGCTCCCGGCTGAAGTTCAGAAACAGTTCCCGCATGATCTCTCCCTCCGCTGTCAGCCCGGCTCCGCCGCGGACACGCACGAAAAGCGGAAAACCGTATTCCTCCTCCAGCGCGGACACCTGTTTGCTGACAGCCGGCTGCGAGGTGAGCAGCTTCTCTGCCGCGCGCGAAAAGCTTCCGCACTCGGCGACCGCAAGAAAGCAGTTTATCTGTGATATCGTCATTTTCCGCATCCTTCCGATAGCGTCAAGGCTCCCCCGCCGGAGGAGTCTTGACGGTAATAACGCGGGTTTTTATCCCGCATATTTGTCTCTCTGCGCAACGGCCATCTCGTCGCAGCGGTTGTTGTTTGCGTTGTCGGCGTGACCCTTGACCCAGTGCAGGCGCACGCTGTGCGTCTGCATCAGCGCGTCCAGCCTCTGCCAGAGATCGACGTTTTTGAGCTCACCGCCCTTGCGCTTCCAGTTCTTCTTTTTCCAGCCGGCAAGCCAGCCCTCGTTTATCGCCTTTTCAAGGTACTGCGAATCCGTATACAGCTCGACGGCGCAGGGCTCCTTCAGCGCGGAGAGCGCGTTTATCGCGCCGAGCAGCTCCATGCGGTTGTTCGTCGTTTCCTTTTCGCCGCCGGACATCTCGCGCCGGTGACCGTTATATTCGAGTATCGCGCCCCAGCCGCCCGGTCCCGGATTGCCGGAGCAGGCGCCATCGGTGTAGATAATTACTGTTTTCATTGTGGATCCTTTTGGTTTTATTACTTTATTATTATGATTTTCTGCCTTATTGCTTCTATTTTAACTTTTAGCTTTACCAAGCGTGTGTCTGCTCCGCAGGGGGTAACTTTTCTTGCTTGTGCAAGAAAAGTCACCAAAAGAAGCACACCAAAAGGGGACTCTT
>CAKSWM010000090.1 GCA_934511545.1 uncultured Oscillospiraceae bacterium
CTCCGGACATCATGGAGGACACGGCATCGTTGTTCGGACGAAGGATCCCAACAATCTTGATCGTTGTTCCGACGTCTTCGGAGTTATAGAGGTAATCCATTCCGGCCTCGGAGCCGCTTATGTTTGTATATGTGCCGGTTTCGGAGTCGTGGCGGTAGTATTCTGCGGGCAGAACGACCTTGAAGGTCATATTGCATATATCCTCATAGCTCCAGCTCTCGTCGAATGTGTCCATTTCGCTGCCGTCCATGAAGTTCTGCATTGCATCAACAACGCTGCTCTGTTTGCCGAGTCCGAGACAGTATATGACAAGGTCGCTTATTTCGTTATCCTTATTGACAACCAGCACCGCCTCATCATAGTTCTGCGGCCATGATCCATAGATAACGTCGTATTGTTCGGTGAGAAGTTCATTGACAAGTCCGTCTTCTCCGTCCTGGGGCGGGAGCATTTCTTCCCAAACCTCCATCTGGGAATAGGCGCTGCCGAAAGTGGAAAAATATGAGCTGTAATCACCGCCGTACATCGCGCTCATGCAGGTCTCCAGAAGGTCCGTAACGTCGGATTTGAAGATCGTGCCCTCCGTATCCTTGGCATATATGTCCATATCAAGGTCATAGCTGTATTGTATCGCGCTCGTATAATCCCTGACAGGAGAGCCGCTGCTTTCCAGATATTCCTTGAAGGCGGTCAGATTGTTTGTCTCTGCCTCCATGGAAGAAAGAGAATTGATGAGGTCATACATTATGGTGTTGGAGTAAACCGCGTCGAGATCGTGAGCTTCTTCGCCGTCATCTCCGCCGTTAACGCCCATGAGGGAGGTGACGAGCGAGGACATATCCATGGTCTCGGACTCGATGGTTATCGGGTATGAGGACAGAGTATCCTCCTGTACGCGGTCTATATATGTCTGTATGCCGTTTGACAGCGAGAGTATCAGCGCGATGCCGATAATGCCTATACTGCCGGCAAAGGCGGTGAGGAAGGTGCGTCCCTTTTTGGTCATGAGGTTATTCAGGGAAAGGCTCAGCGCAGTGAAAAACGACATGGACGGCCGGCGCTTTTTATTGACGGCCGGCTCGGCGGCAGGGAGGTTTTCCGGTTCATACGGCATGCTGTCGCCGGTGACGCGCCCGTCGAGCAGACGGATGATGCGGGAGGAATAGTTCTCGGCAAGCTCGGGATTGTGTGTGACCATGATGATGAGCTTGTTTTTGGAGATCTCGCGCAATATCTCCATTATCTGAACGCTGGTCTCGCTGTCGAGAGCGCCGGTGGGTTCATCCGCGAGGAGAATATCCGGATCGTTTATCAGTGCGCGCGCAATGGCGACGCGCTGCATCTGCCCGCCGGACATCTGGTTCGGTTTTTTATAGATCTGGTCGCCGAGTCCTACCTGTTCGAGCACCTTTTTTGCGCGCTCGCGGCGCTCGGCCTTGGAAACGCCGGAGAGCGTCAGCGCCAGCTCAACATTGGAAAGTACGCTCTGGTGCGGGATGAGATTGTATGACTGGAAAACGAAGCCTATCGAGTGGTTTCGGTAAGAGTCCCAGTCGCTGTCGCGAAAATCCTTTGTGCTGCGGCCATTTATGACAAGGTCGCCGCTTGAATATTGGTCCAGTCCGCCGATGATGTTGAGCAGAGTTGTTTTTCCGCAGCCCGAAGGTCCCAAGATGGAGACGAATTCGCTCTCCCGGAAAGCCAGGTCGATACCCTTGAGGGCCTCGACCGTACTGTCACCGGCCTGGTATGATTTATGGATGTTTGTCAGTTTCAGCATGTTGGCCAGTCTGTCCTTTCGTGATTATCTTACTAAACATATAGTTTAATTTTTCAAAGCGCCGGATGTCAATATCTCCAAACTATATGTTTACAGAAACTTCACAGAAAGCCGTATGCTTCGGGCGGGAAAGTGTGGTAAAATCAATATCGGGAATACTTCCGTCGGCAGACAGGGGCACGCGCTGTCAGGTGCGCTGTGCCGTTGCCAGTTGGCGGACTATGAACGGAGGAAAAAACATGCCGGAAAAGCCTGAACTTCTTCTTGACAGAAACAAAACCTATGCTGTCGCTCTCGAGGGCGGCGGCGCGCGGGGCGCGTATCAGGTCGGAGTTTGGCGCGCGCTCGAGGAGGCCGGAATAAAATATAACGCCGTGTCCGGATCTTCGGTCGGCGCACTCAACGGCGCGCTCATGACGATGCGTGATCTGGACCTGGCGGAGAAGATTTGGAGCAATATTCGATATTCTATGGTCATGAACGTGGATGACGAGCTGATGAAGGGCTTTTTTGACCGCAATCTAAAGCTCGGCGGGGTAAAGTCTCTTGCCAAATATGCGCTCGATGCGATACGCGCCGGAGGTATCGATGTTACGCCTCTGCGCGAATGGATAAACAGTGTAGTGGATGAAAGGGCGGTCAGGGCATCGGATGTCGAGCTGTTCATCGTCACCTATTCGCTGTCAGACATGAAGGAGCTGGACATCGACGTGCGCGAACTGCCGGAAGGACAGATCGGAGAAATGCTGCTTGCCAGCGCGTATTTTCCGGCCTTCAAGAATGAAAAAATACGGGGAAAGCGCTATTCGGACGGCGGCGTCCAGGACGTCGTGCCTATCAATTCGCTGATAACCCGCGGATACAAAGACCTTATTGTCATCCGCATATACGGAGTCGGCGTTGAAAAGCGCGTCAGGATACCTGATGAAGTTTCGGTCACGACGATCGCGCCGACAGAGGATCTCGGCAGCGTGCTGGATTTTGAGAGTGAACACGCAAAGGAACTCATGACGCTGGGATACTATGACGCACAGAGAATCCTATATGGATATATTGGCGATAAGTATTATCTTCAAAAGACAATGACGGAAGCGGAAGCTTATGAATTTGTCTGTGCGACGGCATATACGGTGGCGGCGCAGACGAAGGAGGACCCCTCTCTCCGCAAGGTCAACGAGGAGATAATCCCCGGCATGGCAAAGCGCCTTGGCGTTAAAAACGGAGATTATTACGACGTTTTCATTAAGTGTATGGAAATGGCAGCCCTCGACAAAGGGCTGCCCAGATTCAGATTGATAACGGACCGGGAGCTGTTTGAGGAATTGACTCATCCGGAGCAGGCCTGACAGACGTGGCGGATTGTGCAGCTGCCGCAATCGGGCTTTCTCGCCGTGCACACCGCACGCCCGTGCAGTACGAGACGGTGGCAGAAATCGGAGGATTTCTCCGGCGGCAGTATCTCGCGCAGCGCATGCTCGATCTTGACCGGTTCTTTCAGGCCGTCTACAAGGCCGAGCCGGTTGGAAAGCCTTATGCAATGGGTATCGACGACAACGGCGCCGGGTTCCTTGAAAATGTCGCCGAGGATGAGGTTCGCGGTCTTGCGGCCGACGCCGGGAAGAGCGAGCAGCTCATCCATCGTGCCGGGCACCCTGCCGCCGTGGCGCTCCAGAAGCGCCTGCGCGCAGAGAACGATGTCGCGTGCCTTGGAGCGGAAAAAGCCGCAGGAACGTATGTACTGTCCGACCTCATCAACATCTGCCTCAGCAAAGCTTTCGAGAGTCGGATACCGCTCGAACAGGGCGGGGGTCACGGTGTTTACGCGGGCATCCGTGCACTGCGCGGCGAGCCGGACGGAGAAAAGCAGCTCGTAATCCTTTTCATATTCGAGCGCGCATTCGGCAAGGGGATAGACTGCCTCCAGCCCGGATATTATCGCATCTATCTGTTCCTGAGTCCTCATAACGGAGCCTCCGAGTGTGGTTTTGCGTCTATTCTAGCACAGCGGAGGGCGGAATCCAAGCTTTTTGTATTGCAAGACAGCGGCGTTATCGTCTATAATGGCCGTGTAATTATCAATCGACTGGAGAGATGACATAATGGCTGACGGCGGCTATCGCCCGCTGGCGGACGAGATACGCCCGCACAGCCTTGACGATGTTGTCGGACAGGAACATATCCTGGGAAAGGACGGGCTTCTGCGCCGAATCGTCGAGAGCGGGAACATTCCGAACATGATCTTCTATGGCCCGTCGGGCACGGGAAAGACAACGGTTGCGCGCATCATCGCAGAGCGGACCAACCGGACTCTGCGCCGCCTCAACGCAACGACGGCCGGAATAGCCGATATCAAGAACATCATAGCGGAGCTGGATACCTTTATGACGCCGGGCGGCGTTTTGCTGTACCTTGACGAGATACAGTATTTCAACAAAAAACAGCAGCAGTCTCTCCTGGAGTTCATCGAGAACGGAAAGATAACGCTTATCGCATCGACAACGGAGAATCCGTATTTCTATGTGTTCAACGCGATCCTCAGCCGGAGCACGGTGTTTGAATTCAAGCAGATCGAGCCGGCGGCGGCGGCGCCCGCTGTGCGTCGAGCCATATCCATTATGGAGAGTAGAGAAGGCGTTATCGCTGAAACGGAGACAGGGGTAGTCGAGCATATCTCGTCTGCCTGCGGCGGAGACGTCCGCAAGGCGATGAATGCGGTGGAGCTGATGTTCTCCGCGGGAAGGCGGGAAAGCGGGAGCGTATATCTGACGATGGCCGATGCACAGGCTGTTTCCCAGCGCAGCGCTATGCGCTATGACCGTGACGGGGACGGGCATTATGATATCCTCTCCGCACTGCACAAGTCGATCCGCGGCTCGGATCCGGACGCTGCGATACACTATCTTGCGCGGCTGCTCGAAGCTGGAGACCTTGCCTCTGCCTGCCGAAGGATACTCTGCGCGTGTACAGAAGATGTGGGGCTTGCCTGGCCGGCGTGCATCCCGATAGTGAAAGCCTGCATCGATACGGCGCTGCAGCTCGGCCTGCCGGAGGGGCGCCTGCCGCTGGCGGATGCCGTGATCCTGCTATGCACTGCGCCGAAATCCAACACGGGTATGCTGGCGATTGACGCCGCGATGGCGGATGTCCGCGCGGGCAAGGCGGGGCCGGTCCCCCGCGAGCTTCAGAATGTTCATGCCGACGGCACGGGTTTTGAACGTGAACAGGGCTATAAATATGCCCACGACTATCCGAATCATTGGGTCAGGCAGCAGTATCTTCCCGATTCGCTTAAAAACGCGCATTACTATAATTATGGCGACAACAAGACCGAGCAGGCTGCAAAGCGCTATTGGGATGAGATAAAGAAATCTAGATGACCTCTATATGACGCCCGCCGACAGAGCGGAGAATATCGCGCGCATGCGGGATGTCCTCTCCGGATACGAGAAGTTTCAGCAATGCTCCTCTTTTTGGGGCGCTGGCTTCGTTGGAAAATATGGCGCGGGAGCCGACCGGAGGGAAAAAGGGGTCGGACGCACCGGGCTGATTCACCATGTTGATACTGTACGGGCTGAATACTCCGGCATTTGTTCCGCGCTCGCCGCCGTTTATGAGCAGCCCAGTGAAGTCAAAGCGGACTCCGCTGCGGCGCAGGCGCATGAGAGCAAGATCGGCGCTGTCCCTGTCGTCGAATCTGGCAGTTACGATAGATTTCATTTTGCATCCTCCACTTACAAGTCGTTTGTGTGGAGTTATTATTGCCAACAGAAAAGGAAAATATGAGGTATGGACATCAGAGTCGGCGATATATTGACGATGAAAAAGCAGCACCCCTGCGGCGAGAAGCGGTGGCAGGTGCTGCGTACAGGCGCGGATTTCAAACTGCGCTGTCTTGGCTGCGGGCATGAGGTAATGGGTGCGCGCAGCAGGTTTGAGAAGAATATAAGGAATATTCAAAGAGATTCAGATAAGGAAGGTTAAAAAGCGATGAGATATGAAGGAACGATTTACCGTCCGCCCGGAGAGTGGAAGAGCCTGCTTTTGCAGTGCACGGTCGGATGCAGCCACAATGCCTGCACCTTCTGCGGGATGTATAAGGACAAAAAGTACCATGTCCGCCCGCTGGAGGACGTGCTTGAGGATATCGAGATGGCCAAGGACGTTTATCATGATACGGAGACTATTTTTCTCTGCGACGGAGACGCCATCGCGCTGCCCACCGATTATCTTCTGACGGTGCTGGACAGACTGAGAAAATATTTTCCGCACCTCCGCAGGGTGACGACCTATGCCGGACCGCGCAGCACGATGCGCAAAACGCCCGCGGAGCTTAAGCAGATCCGCGAGGCAGGACTCGACAGGGCGTATCTCGGCGTTGAGACGGGAGACGGGGACCTGCTGCTCAAATGCGGCAAGGGAGTGAATGCCGAACAGATGCTGGAGGCCGGTCTGGCGCTCAGAGAAGCGGGCTTCGACCTCTCGGATATAA
>CAKSWM010000091.1 GCA_934511545.1 uncultured Oscillospiraceae bacterium
AAAGGCCGTTCTCGGTCATCGGGTCGGAGACCGCGTGCTTGTCGAGGTCAACGAGAATTACAGCTATCATATAATTATCCGCGCGATCGAAAAGGGCACGGACGACGACAGTCTGGAGATAAGCGGGTATTGATATAACCCTTACTGGAGGTGAGAAAATGCTGTTTCCGGTGTCGATCTCGTGCTTTCTGGCTGTGGCCAGACACCAGAATGTGACACGCGCGGCGGAGGAGCTCTATATGAGCCGTCAGGCTGTCAGCAAGCAGCTCATAAGGCTTGAAGAGGAGCTTGGAACTCAGCTTTTTGACAGATCTGCCGGAAAGCTCGTTATAACCGCCGCCGGCAGAATGTATTATGAGTTTTTCAGTTCCATGTTTGACCGCTGGAACACCCTTCAGGCGGACGTCCGCGCGCTCAGCGAGCAGGCCAGACTTGTCAGGATCGGTTTTCTGAAAGGAATAAACATCGAGGAACAGATATTCTCTCTCATCGATGAATGCGCCGCGAACGAACAGGGTCTGCGCTTTATCTGGGAACGGCTCGAGCCCGTCGAGCTGATCGAACGGCTGCTCTGCGGAAGGCTTGATATCATTTTTTCCTTTGAACCGGAACTTCACGATGTTGAAATATCCAAAATACAGTTTATTGAGTCCTGCTTCTGCGTCGTGATAAGCCAGGCGCATCCGCAGTTTTCGAACATAAAAAAGCTGAGTGACTTTGAAAACTGCCGCTTCCTCACATGGAAGCTGGAACGTCTTCCGGAAGAAACTTCGGTCAGCGACTTTTCCAAGCTCTGCGCCAGATGCGGGATACGCGTCCGCGAGCTTACCCGGCTCCCGAACATGGAATCCGTTGAAACAGGCGTCGAGATGGGAAGCGGAGTCACCCTCTGCAACATGCATGACCGGCTGTGTTCCAGACCTCGCATAAGAGCATTCCCGACGGACATAAGAAGCGACATAGAAGTTGCATGGCGTACTGATGAATCCAATCCCGTTATAACCGGTATCATAGACAAAATTAAGAAAAAGCTGAGCACTTTCGAATAGTATCGGCGGCTCCCGCAAATGTAAACTCGCGGGAGCCGCTCCATTTTAGTTGACATTGTGCGCCGTAAATCCTGCTTTTCACCCGCCCCTGCGGAAAGTATAATCATAGTATCCGAAACAACAGGAGGGACTCAGAAATGGCTGATATCGAAAAAAGGCTCGAATCACTTGAAGCGGACTATAAGAAAACGATAGCGGAACTTCGGGTCGATCTTGCAAAAGAAAAGGCGGTAACGCAGATCCAGAACTGCATGGGACGCTATGCCTATATGCACACCGGCGGTATGCATACGGCCTGTCTTGAATGTTTCGCAAACGGAGACCCAGATCTGACGATAGAGATCGGGCCGACCGGCGTCTACCGCGGACCCGACGCCGCTATGCGCGTATATGGTCTCGGACACAACGAATACGAGGCGGAGCGCATCGGCTTTATGGCTGAGCATGCACTCACGACCCCGGTGATCGAAGTCGCAGACGATCTTCAGACGGCCAAGGCGATATGGATAAGCCCCGGCCACGAGACCGCGCCGGATCCCGAAACGGGAAAATACGAGGGCGACTGGATCTGGGGACGCTACGCTATGGATTTCAAATGCGTGAACGGCGAATGGAAGATCTGGCATTTCCAGATGTTCCCGACTTTCAGATGCGACTATTATACCTGCTGGACGGAGACCGAACCCAACGACAGAGTACAGGAGCGCATGCGGCTTGAGGCAGGGCTTGACATGAATGTCCCAATGTTTGACGCCGCCCCCGCAGACGAGCCGACGACATTCTTTGAAGAATATGCGACAGACCGCGTAATGAAGTTCTGGCCGCAGCCGCCCAAGCCCTATGCGACCTTTGAGGGCACGCAGAGCATGGTCGGAGCGCCTCCCGAGGATGTTGCGGTCACAAACAACTACAAGAAATAAGCAGAAATTAAATAGAATTGGAGAAAAACTATGGCAGATATCAAGGCTGTAAAAGACACATGGGTCGTTGAAGAGACAACATATCTCGACGAACTCACCATTGAAGAGGGCGGCTCCATCGTCGCTCCCGAGGGCAAGGTCCTTGCGCTTTCCGTTGACGGACGCGGCTTTGAGGCAAAGCCCGGCTACTATTACGGAAACGTCGTCATCTCCGTTGCGGAGCCCTATATGCTCGCGCCCTCCTGCATTTTCCGCGACTCCGGCCGCTGGTCCCCGCTCCGCGCCGCCGTCGTCGTCAAGGACGGCAAGCTCGTCGAAGGCGAGAGCATGCCCGCACACATCGTAAGCGGAGAGATCTCCGGAAAATCCGCACGCGATTTCGCCGTTACCACGATCGATCCTCATTTCAACGGTCTCGTCATCGCCGGAGACACGGACTATCTTGTCGATAACGCATACATGGCCTTCGAGGGCAAGGGCGACAACGACTTCGAGGGCTGCGGAGCCGGCATCGCCTGCTATGACAGCGCAAGAGTCAATATCAAGAACTCCCGGTTCCACTTTAACGCCGTCACCCGCTGCACCGTTCACTGCGGCGGAGATTCGATAGTCCGCATTGAAAACAGCGAACTTCGCAACGACAGCCCCCACACCGACATGCGTCCGGCCTGGGTCATGGGCCTGGACGGCACGAACCGCGCCATTCAGCTCTGCGACCGCGCCTCCGTCGAATTCATCAACTGCGACCTCAAGTCCAACGGCTGGGGCGTTATCTCCGTTGATGGACCCATTCAGACCCGCATGCTGCTCAAGGACACCAGGATGGAGCTCTCCGGTACCCGCGCCCGCGGCTACGGCGCCTTTATCTTCGGCGACTGCAAGGCAGAGTTCGATCACTGCGAGATAAATGTCAACGGCTATCCCCTTCTCATCAACACCGAGCGGGACGCCATCGCAAAGGTGACGGGCGGAACGGTCATAACCGCTCCTCTGTACGGCACCATGTTCTTCCGCGATGAAGCAGGCACGCTCATCATGGATAAAGGCTCCGTCATAAACTCCCGTCAGGCCTGCCTTGTGTTCAAGGCCAGCAACAGCTTCTGCTATCTCGACGATGTTTCCCTTAACGCTGAAAACGGCATTATCTGCCAGATGATGGACAACGACGACCCCGGCGTCATGGTCGATCACTTCTGCCCTCCCGTCGGCGAGATCGACACGCCGATCGAAGGCCGCGACCTCACCACCGGCGACAAGAGCCGCGACGTTTTCCTGTATATCTCCAACAGCCAGCTCAAGGGCGATTTCCTCAACTCCTCAACAAACCTCAAGGCTAACTGCCGCGTAGCGGGCAACACCCACTTCGACCTCAACGACGATGCCCTCAACGAGACGATCGGCGAATCCCTCTCTGTCAGCCAGGATCTCGTGTATCAGGATGACGAGACTCAGGGCGCCAAGAACCTCGTTATCGAGCTCAAGAACGCCTCCATCGTCGGCGTGGTCAGCTCCGCCGTTCAGAAATACCGCGACGGCGTTACCCGCATCGACGACAGGAACCAGTACGAACTGACCAACGTCATCCAGACCCCCGCTCCCGCCGTCAACAACGGCGTCATTCTCTCGCTGGACAAGGACTCCAAGTGGGTCGTGACCGGCAAGAGCTATCTCACCGCTCTGGACATTGCGGAAGAGGCGATAGTAGACGCAAAGCGCATGACCGTAAACGGCGTTGAAACGCCTATCGGCCCGGGCAGCTACCGCGGCGATATCGTGATCGAGTAATCCACGCATACTTTGACATATCCTGCGCACATGCCGCTGTGCGCAGGGCCCTTACAAAAAAGCAGCGCCGCGTCCCAACAGGGGCGCGGCGTCAGTTTTAAAGGTTGCCGGTAGCATACATTACGGCGGTCATAGCAATAACGGGAGCCGTCTCGCAGCGGAGAATGCGCGGTCCCATGGATATCGGCGTCATTCCCGAAAGACGCGCCATCTCTGCCTCATAGGGCTCAAAGCCGCCTTCCGGCCCGGTTATTATCGCGCAGGAGCCAAACTGTCCCGCATTTTCGATGGCCTGTTTTATCGTCATGCGTTCTCCCGTCTCATACATGAACAGACGCAGGTCAGACTTTTTGGCTATCTCGAGCGCATCTGCAAACGCGGGCACAAAGCTCAGCTCCGGTATGCGTCCGCGGCCCGACTGCTTTGCAGCCTCCTCCGCGATGCGGCGCAGCCTTTCCAGCTTTTTCTCCACGCTCCTGCCCTCCGGCCGTGCAACGCAGCGGTCGCAAAGGAACAGAACGATCTTTCCGGCCCCCGCTTCCGTACATTTCTGAACGAGATAGTCAACTCGCTCTCCTTTTGGGAACCCCGCAAGGACAGTGCAGTCCACCGTAGGCTCCGCAGGACACGGTCCGGTTTCGAGTATCTCGGCCTCCACTTCTCCCTGCCCGATATGGCTTATGCGGCATTTGTGATCCGTTCCGTCCCCGTCGCAGACGACAACGCGGTCGCCTATTTTCATCCGCAGCACCCTTACGTGCTCGGCATCGCTGCCTGTTATCATCGCATAGCCCTTTGCGGCATTTGTTCCGGCAATAAAAAATCTTGGCATTATGTAAACCTCCTTGGCAGAGATAAAGTCATATATCAGAATTATCGCACAAATTTCGCCTCAGTGCAAGGATTAACGGCGCACCGCGTGCCGGCATAGCATGAATACGGGGAGGTGATCCCATGAATGAAAGGAGCACGCCGTCGGAGCTCGACAGGCTTTGCGAAATGATGGACAACGAGCTTGCCTCCGAACAGTTTTACAGGCAGCTCGCCCCAAAGTTTTCAAAGCAGCCGGCTCATCGCCTGATTCAGGCGGCGCAGGATGAATCCCGGCACCTCCGGGCGCTCCAGATGGAATACTTTCTGCTTACCGGCGACAGCTATTCGCCGTCTGCGGAAAATGCGGAGGTAGCCGGCTGTCTTTCCGCTCTGCGCAGCGGTTATCATGCAGAGAGAGCCGCTTATGACGGCTATATGGCAGCCGCGCAGGAGACGGCTTCAACAGCGCTTGCGGCGGTTTTTATCGACAACGCGGCGGACGAAGCGCGCCATGCGCAGATGCTGCGGGAAATGATCGGCAAGGCGCTGGGTTAGAAGCATCCGGTCCCGCCGGGAAGGTCCGGAGCGATCTTCCGGCGGCAGGAAGCCTTTTTGACAGGCAGAGCCGTCTCACCGGATGGGGTGAGACGGCTCTTAATTCGTTGAATATCGCTTACCAGATCATAAGCTTTTCAGCGTCACGCCTGAGTTCCTCGCGGAAGTCGGGGTGCGCGACAGCGATCAGGTTGTTGACACGCTCCTTGACACTGCGTCCGCGCATCGGCGCAATGCCGTATTCCGTTACGATATAATCAACGCTGTTGCGCCCTATCGAAACGCCGGATCCGGCGGGAAGCTGCGCCGTGATGGAGGAAATGGTGCCGTTCTTCTTCGTGGAATGGACGGCGACTATCGAGCGGCCGCCCGGAGAATGGATCGCACCGACCGCCGTATCGCAGGCGCCGCCGGTTCCGGAATACTGACGTGAGCCAATAGACTCCGAGCACGCCTGACCGGTCAGATCAACGGCAAGCGTCGTGTTGATGGAAACCATGTTCTCGTTCTGTGCAAGCACGGTCGGGTCGTTTACATAGCTGCCGCGCATCATAAGCACTCCGGGGTTATCGTTCAGCATGTCGTAAAGCCGCTGCTCGCCATAGGCAAAAACGCCTACCATCTTTCCGCGCAGAAGCGACTTGCGGCTGCACGTCACAACGCCCGCCTCAACAAGATCGACAAGGGAGTTGGTGAACATCTCGGTATGGACGCCGAGGTCGTGCTTATCCATGAAGCACTGCGCCGCTGCATCGGGAATGGAGCCTATCCCGAGCTGTATCGTGTCGCCGTCGTTGACAAGCTCCGAGATATAGCGGCCGATCGCAAGGTCGGTCTCGCCCAGCGCGCCGCCGCGCGGAAGCTGGACTATCGGGTGATCGACTTCCACTATCGCGTCAACGTCGCGTATATGCACTTCGGTGTCTCCCAGTATCCGGGGCATATTGGGATTTATCTCGAGAATAACGGTATCCGAGGCCTCAAGCGTGTCCTTCTCGTGGATAAGACACATGGAAATGCGCATATAGCCGTGTTCATCCATCGGCGTTGCCTGCGCCATGAACACGTTGGGCTTGTGGTGATACATCCAGCGGCTGGCAGAGTTGTGCAG
>CAKSWM010000092.1 GCA_934511545.1 uncultured Oscillospiraceae bacterium
GTTTTTATAATGTTTTTGCGTTGTCAGTTTGCAACTTTTACCATGCTGAAGCGGATCACCCGGTCTCCAAGCATGAAGCCTTTTTCAAATTCCTCCACGATCACGCTCTCACCGAGCTCTTCATCCTCGACATGCATGACCGCGTTGTGTCTCGCGGGGTCAAAGGTTTCGCCCACCGCAGGGATCTCAACGACGCCGAGCTTTTCCAATATCGTCCGGAGCTGAGTCATTGTCATCTCAACGCCCTTGCGATATGCCTCGTCGACCGTCTCCTGCGCAAGCGCGCGGGCAAGATTGTCGTAAACGGGCAGGAACCTGAGTATCGTGTCGCTGCGCGCATCCGAAAAAACGTTTTCGCGTTCCTTTGCGCTGCGCTTGCGGAAGTTGTCGTATTCCGCGGCAAGACGGATGTATTTATCCTTTTCCTGCGCGAGCTCAGTTCTGAGCTTCTGCTCCTCTGTCTGTTCGGGCGCTTTTTCGGTCTCCGCGGTGTTTTCCTCAATCTTCTCCGCGGACTCCTGATTTGCGGTTTCCTCCATCGGCGCTTTTTCTTTCTTACCCAAACCTATTCATCTCCTTTGATGAGCTTATCATCCAGCAGCGGCGGTGCATCCGTCGTGCCAAGCAGGCGGCTGAGCGCATCGGCAATGCCGCTCAGCTTTGCCGCAACTGCGGAATAATCCATTCGTGTCGGGCCGACCACTCCGATCAGGCCCTGCATATTGCCGCCGGCGTTGTATGTCGCCATGACGACGCTTGAATCCTTGAGTTCCTCCGCAACGTTTTCGGGGCCTATCAGCACCCGGACGCTGCCCTCTCCGGCAATTCCCGGAAGCTGTCTCAAATGATCTCCGTCGGACAGATAATGTATTATCTTACCCGCCTTGTCGGGATCCCGGAACTCTGGATGATTGAGAAGGTGGCCGGCGCCGCTGATATAGGCCTCGCCGGTCTTTATGTCGCTGAGTATCTCGATAACGAAGGCCGCTATAGCGCGCACCAGACCGTAGGTATCGCCGCTGGCGCGCTCTGTCGAGGCTACCAGCGCACCGGTTATCTGTTCCTCCGTCAGGCCGGTAAAGCCAGCGTTGAACATTGTCGAGAGCATCGAGATAAGCTGCTGATCGACCGAAAACGGAAGGTGCATGAGCTTTGTCTTGACCGCTTTGCTGCTGAGCAGCGCAACGACGATGAACGTGTTCGCATCGACATAGATGAAGTCAAAGCGCGTTACCGTTGCCGGGACCGGCGCCGCAAGCGCATATGCGGGATAATCCGTAAGTGAACTTGCCAGCTTTCCGACGTCCGCCATAAGCTTATCAAGCTGCTGTATTCTCGCGTCGAGCCCGCGGTAAATCTGTTCCGTCTCTTCGGCGGAGAGCTTCTGCCGCTGCATGAGCTCGTTGACATATATCCGGTAGCCCTGCGGCGTTGGGATACGTCCCGCGCTGGTGTGGGGCTGTTCAAGATAGCCCATGCGTTCCAGCTCCGCAAGCTCGTTCCGTATCGTGGCGGTGGATACGCCAAGATCGGCGGCGTTTGCTATTGCCTTGGAACCGACAGGCTCCGCCGTCCGGATATGCTCTTCAACAACGACGGCCAGTATCTTTTTCTTTCTGGCGCTCAGTTCCATCAGAGAACCTCCTTTGGCGCTCCGGCTATTTGTCTGCTAGCACTCTCGCCTTCTGAGTGCTAGTTTAGCCCTATAAGTGCGATTTGTCAAGCCCTATATTATAAAGTTCTCATTTTGTTCAAGATTAATTCCTGGATTTTATTTTTGTTCACAATTTTGCAGAACAGAAAACTGCCCGCCATAAATGGCGGGCAGTTTTGAACTGATCAGGTATACAGCGCGATTATGAGCCAGATGACGAGGCCAAGCCCCCCGATGAACGCCAGCGCGATGAGAAGCGCGGCCTTCAGCGCACCTAAAATAAACCAGGAACGCTCCTTCCGGGTCAGGGAATTATCCTCCCAGGGACGGTCTTCCGTTTCCTCCGGCTCGGCGGGCATCGGTTTCTCGTCCTCAATACCGCGCGCCGTGAACAGCTGAGGGCGGGAAACGCCGCTCATGTCGGCGATCGTACGTCCGTCATCATCGTCATAAATCTTTCTTTTTCGCGCCATTATTCGTCGTAAAGGTGGCAGACCACATAGTGGCCGGGCTCGATCTCGCGCTGTACCGGCGCTTCGACCTTGCAGCGCTCGGTGCAATGTGCGCATCGTGTATGGAACTTGCAGCCGGTAGGCGGGTTGGCCGGGGACGGTATCGCGCCCTCGAGGACGATGCGGTCCATCTTCGCCGTCGGATCGGGAATGGGTATCGCAGAGAACAGAGCCTTAGTATAGGGGTGCAGCGGATTGCGGAAGATGTCCTCCGTCGCGCCGTACTCCACCAGATTGCCCAGATACATGACGCCGACGGTGTCGGAGATATGCTCAACAACGGACAGATCGTGGGAGATGAACAGATAGGTCAGGCTGTATTTGTCCTGAAGCTCCTTGAGCAGGTTGATGATCTGTGCCTGGATCGAAACGTCCAGTGCGGAAACAGGCTCGTCGCAAACGATGAATTCGGGGTTCAGGGCAAGGGCGCGCGCAATGCAGATGCGCTGGCGCTGGCCGCCGGAAAACTCATGCGGATAGCGGTCCTTATGGAAAGGCTGCAAACCGCAGTTGTCCATGACCTCATCGATATAGTCGTTGAACTCCTGCTTGGAGACAATGCCGTGCTCGCGGACGGCCTCGCCGATTATCTCGCCGACGGGCAGACGCGGGCTGAGCGAAGAGAACGGGTCCTGGAAGATGATCTGCATCTTTGTGCGCAGGGCGCGCAGCTGCTTTGCGTCGAGGTCATATACCTCCTGGCCGTTGAAGAGCACCTGGCCGCCGGTCTTTTCGCCCGAAAGACGCAGGATCGCGCGTCCGGTCGTCGTCTTGCCGCAGCCGGACTCGCCGACGAGTCCCATCGTAGTGCCGCGCTTGAGGTTGAAGGTAACGCCGTCGACGGCCTTGACATAGCCGACAGTCTTGGAGATCATACCGCCCTTTATCGGGAAGTACTTTTTCAGCTCGTTGACCATCAGAAGGTATTGAGGGTCGTATTCAACGGGGGTGAAATCGTTGTTATTCATTTCAGACATTATCATTCACCCTCCTTTTCATAATAGCGGTAGCAGGTCACGGAGTGCGTGTCGCTGAGCTTGACCTCATGGGGGTACTCGCCGCCGCAGCCTTTAACGCACATCTCGCAGCGGTCCTTGAAATAGCAGTAGTTCGGCATATTGACAGGGTTCGGGACCTTGCCGGGGATGGAATAGAGCTTGTCCACCTTCTTGCCGACGACGGGCTTGGAAGCCATCAGGCCGATCGTATACGGATGGGCGGGATGAGCGAATATCTCCTCCACCGTTCCCTTTTCAACGATACGTCCGGCGTACATGACGACAACATAGTCCGCCATCTCAGCGATGACGCCGAGGTCGTGGGTGATGAACATGATGGAAGAATTGATCTGGTCTTTCAGATTGCGGAGCAGGTCAAGTATCTGAGCCTGGATCGTAACGTCCAGAGCGGTGGTCGGCTCGTCCGCGATTATGATCTTCGGGTTGCAGGCCAGCGCCATTGCGATCATAACACGCTGGCGCATACCGCCGGACAGCTCGTGCGGATACATCTTGTAAACACCCTCGCTGTTTGCGATGCCGACCATTTCCAGCAGCGCGATAGTGCGGGCCTTTATCTCCTCCTTGCTCTTGCCCTCGCCCTCGTGCAGAGCGATTACCTCATCGACCTGGTCGCCGATGCGGAAAACGGGGTTGAGCGCTGTCATGGGTTCCTGGAATATCATGGAGATGTAATTGCCGCGAAGCTGCTGCATCTTTGTCGTGGGTACCTTGGTTATATCATATGCCTTGTCTCCGAGGTTGAGGCGGATGGCGCCCTCAACGATCTGTCCCTGCGGGCGCTGGAGAAGCTGCATCAGCGAAAGGCTTGTAACGCTTTTGCCGCAGCCGGACTCGCCGACAACGCCGACGGTCTTGCCGATCGGAACATCGAAGCTGATGCCGTCAACGGCCTTGACAGTACCGACATCGGAGAAGAAATAAGTGTGGAGGTTGTCGAACTCGACGGCGTTTTGGGGGTCCTTCATCGTCGTCAGATATTCGCTCTCGGGCACGTTCTTGCGCTTGCGCTTCTTTTCAAGGGCGTTGGTTATCTTGCGGTTCTCTCTTGAAATGCGCCGCGACTCTTTAGCGGACAGATATCCGTCGTTCTTTTTTGCCATATTTCCTCCTCCCTTCTCAACGCTTCATCTTCGGGTCGAACGCATCGCGCAGGCCGTCGCCGACGAGGTTGAACGCCAGGACGGTCAGCAGCAGCAGAACGCCGGCCGGGATCCAGATGAACCAAAAGCTGGTCAGAACATAGGTATTGTTTACGTCGCTGATGATATTGCCCCATGACGCAAACGGGAACTTGACGCCGAGGCCGAGGAACGAAAGCGTGGCCTCGAGTATTATCGTGGAGCCGAGCCCCATGGTGCAGGAAACTATCAGCTGGGGCATTACGTTCGGCACCAGGTGCTTGAAGATGCGGCGCGACACGCTGATGCCGCAGGCCTCGGTAGCGGTCATGAACTCCTGCTCGCGCAGGGAGAGGATCTGGCCGCGCGATTCGCATGATGAGGTTATCCACCCATTTGCCGAAGTAGCCCGCGATACCGCCGAGGATAACGCCGATCACAGATTCTATTATAACAACAATGAAGCCGATTATGAGCGAGACGCGGCCGCCGTACATAAGGCGGGTCAGCATGTCCATGCCGTTGCCGTCCGTGCCGAGCCAGTGGGCCTTGCTCGGGGCGGCATAGGTGTCGAACACACGGGTCTCGGTGGACTGTGTGACCGTCCAGCTCGTGGTGTCGGGCTCATAGGTGACGACATATTCGTGGGTCTCGCCGTCCGTATCGGTGAAGAAGAAGTCGTTGTTGCCTTCGTCGATGGACTCGGCAAGCTCTTCCTTGAACGCGCGGCTGATAAATACGTCGGACATGACGGCGTTAACGACGTAGCGGCTGATATAGGCGACCTCTTCGCCGCCGGCAAAGACGACGCCGTCCTCGTCGATCGTATAATCGGTGCCGTCAGCGGAAAAGCTGGTCTCGCCGTTGGTATATGCCTTCAGGGAGTTGAACTGAAGCTCATAGGACAGCTTGCTGTCCACGCTGCTGGCATTGATGATATCCTTGTAGGCAATGCCGATGTTGTCGCCGCCGGAGAGGGAAACGCTGTAAAAATCCTCGCCCTCGGACGCGACGGTATATTCAACGTCGCGGTAGGAAAAGCTGTCCTTTCCGGTCGTGACAGCCAGGAGCATCTGTGCCTGGAGGACGGAGTTGAAATCCTGCCCGTCAGCCTGGGCATAGCGGAAATCTTTATTTTCGATAACGCCGGCATATGTTTTCTGCTGATATGTCGTCGTATAGAATATCTCATCCTCCGCATAGGGGGTAACAACTCCGCCGAGGAACGAGAAAATAAACATGAACAGAAGAATGACAAGGCCGGTAACGGCGATGCGGTTGCGGAAGAAGCGCTTGGAGACCAGCGCGCCGGGGGAAAGCACCTTTACGCGGCGATCGTCATTCAGGGAATATTCCTCGCCCTGGGGCTTTTTTGAGCCGCCGCTCTTATTGATGTCTTCGGTCAGCTTTTTCGCATGGCGCTTCGAGACCGCCTCGGGCACGTTGTTTGCGCGCAGGGGTATGTTTTCGTAATCCATATTATCACTCATGATGCTTCCTCCTTTCTTACGCGATGCGTACACGGGGATCGACCACCGCGTACAGTATGTCGGAAATGAGGTTGCCCGCCAGCGTCAGAACGGCGAGGAACGTCAGATAGAACATGGAAAACGGGATGTCGCCCGCGATCATTGCGTGGTATGAGGTATAGCCGATGCCGGGGATGGAGAAGAGCGTCTCGGTTATAAGCGCGCCGGAGAACAGGCCGGGCAGGGAACCGCCGACGATAGTGACAAGGGGAATGAGCGTGTTGCGGAAAGCGTGATGATAGATTACCTTGCGCTCCGAAAGGCCCTTGGCGCGGGCGGTGCGGATGTAATCGGCATTGAGGACCTCGAGCATGTTGGTTC
>CAKSWM010000093.1 GCA_934511545.1 uncultured Oscillospiraceae bacterium
GCTTGAGCAGGCGCTGCTGTATCCGCGCCAGAGCGTTGAGCTGGAGATAAGCTACAAAAACATCATGAGCGTCAATGTGCCGAAATACAGCTTCCGGACAAAGAACAACGATCCGTCGGAGATATATCCATACGGCTTTGCACAGACCTCCGGTGAGCTGGACGACGCGCTGTTCAGGATGGCAAAGGTGTTTGAGGACATGCTGGAGCTGGCAGAGGTCGAAAAAACAATGCAGATGCTGGCGCAGGAGATCGAAAAGACGCGCCGCCGCGTCAATGCTCTTGAGTATGTTATGATCCCCGAGATGCAGGCCAATATCAAGTATATTTCAATGAAGCTCGAGGAAAACGACCTTTCCACCAAGGTCCGCCTTATGAAGGTCAAGGACATGGTGCTCAAGGACGCACATAATTATGAATGACCGATGAAAAACCGGGACTGCACCCAGTGTGAAGTGCAGCCCCGGTTTTTTGCGTTTCGGGAGCCGGTTACAGCATTGTGAGAAGTTCATCCACGAGCGCGTCGGCAAACTCTGTGTCATTGATGTGGAGATCAAGCTTTTTCAGCGCCGTGCCGCCGCAGAGATTCTGTTCGACCGCGGCGAAAAGAGCGGCGTCCGCGCCGGGGTCGTGAAAAACCTCGCCCTCGCGGTCGTATGCCGAAACGCCGCGGAGCGGCAGCAGTATGCTGACAGGCGCGCTGCTTTTTCCCGCGCGTTCAGCGATGGTTTTCCCGATGAGGGCATTTTCCTCCGCGTTCGTGCGCATGAGCGCGACCGTCGCGTTGTGCATGTAAAAAAGGCGCGTATCGCGGAATTTTTCCGGAATTCCGGCGGGTGCCATATAGTTCACGGCGTCGACGGCACCGGGCGCGATGACCTGCGGGATCCCGGCTTCGGCGGCGGCGCACATCCTGTCGGGGACTGTTCCGGACAGACCGCCGAGAAAGTATTGCCCGACTTCGGTGAGCGTCATGTCGATAACGCCGCGCACGGCTCCGCTGCGGACAAGCTTTTCAAGGGCGGCTCCGCCGGTGCCGGTCCCGTGGAACACCAGCGGGTCAAGCCCGGCCCGGCTCAGACGGGCGCAGACGCGCTCGCCGCAGGGTGTCGTTATCCCAAACATGCTTACGGCGATGCAGGGGCGGCCGTTCTCCGGCTCCCGGTACGGGACGGCGGCCATGCCGCAGACAGCCGCAGCGGCGTTGTGAAGTGCGCGGTGCAGCAGCGTGTTGCTGCCGGATATATCCACGATGGGGTCCATGACCAGCGCGTCGGAGATGCCCTGAAACGGGGTCTTATCCACAAGCGCTATTGTGGATAGGATCACTTTCGGAAAACCGGCGGGCAGAGCATTGCACACGGCGGCGGCGACGGTGGTGCCCTGGCCCCCGCCCATGGAGATAACTCCGTTTATCCTTCCTTCGTCATAAAGCCCGCAGACCACGGCGGCGGCTCCGCGGCTCATCGCGACCACGGCAGCTCCGGGATCACCGGCGCTTATGAGAGCGGAACGCTCCGTGCCGCAGGCGGCGGCCACGTTGTCCGCGCCGACATCCGGGGAAAGGCCGTCCGGCGGGAAGAGACCGCAGTCAACGACCAGAGTGCGGCCCCCGAGGGACTCGATGCAGTGCTTGAGATATGCATATTCATTGCCTTTTGTGTCGAGCGTACCCACAAGGCAGATGGTATATTCCATAGATTTATCCTCCGATACTACGCAATATTGATATTATATCCCGGATTTGGGCTCGACGCAAGGCGGAAAATGTGTTACGATATAAATACGGGCAAAACTGCCCGGTGCATGCAAGCCGACGATATGACGATATATAGAAAAGGAGCAGACTATGGGAAGAAAGAACACGCGCGGGGAAATACTTGAAAGGCTGCACAAAAAAATGGCGCAGGGCAAGGGCCTTCTTGTCGCCGCGACGGGCAGCGGACTGAACGCGAAATCCGCCGAGGCGGGCGGAACCGATATATTGATGATACTTCACACCGGGCGTATGCGCCAGATGGGCCTGCCCAGCATCGCCACGCCGCCGAAAAGTCCGAACGAGATGGTCAGGGAGATGTTTCCCGAACAGGTCTTTGCCACGAAGGATATCCCGCTGCTTGCGGGAATAACCGTCGGCGAGTATGACGCGCAGGACGATCTGGACGGGATGATCGACGCTTACCTTGAGCTTGGAGCGTCCGGCGTCGTCAACTTTATGAGCTCCGGCGAGATCGGCTGCGAGGACTTTCTGGAGATCGCGGGAAAAGACGAAGCGGAGGACGGCATCGGCGCTCTGCGCATTTCCGGCGAGCAGGCGATGTTTGAGGAATGCCGCAGGAGAGAGGAACGGGGCGTCGGCTTCGCGCGCGAGGTGGAGCTTATCCGCCGCTGCCATGAGCGGGACATATTCACGATAACCTACGTTTTTTCCGAACAGCAGGCCGCGGATATGGCCAGAGCGGGAGCGGATGGCGTTATTCCGCACTGCGGCGGCACGGGCGGCGGCATGGTCGGCCACAACTCCGTGCTCGGATACGAGGCGGCCGCCGCGCGCATACAGCGCATGTTTGACGCTGCGCGTGCGGTGAATCCCGAAATACTTCTGTTTGGCCACGGCGGCCCCTTTGCTTCGCCGGAGGATACCGTCTGGCTCTATAAGCTGACAAACGCACAGGGATTTGTGGCGGGTTCCGGACTTGACCGCCTGCCGATCGAGAAAGCGATCACTTCGTGTGCCGGGCAGTTCGGAGAGGCTATGGCGCGTGCCGGGGAATAAATTAAACAAATCAAATTTAAAACGACTCTGACAGTATCCGTCAGAGTCGTTTTGATATGCATATTTTAGAAAACCGTCCGCCGGGGGGGCGATCAAAGCACCTTTGCGAGAAAGCTCTGGAGCCTTTCGCTTTGGGGATTGGTGAATATCTCCTCAGGCGTGTTCTGTTCAACGATGTGTCCGCCGTCCATGAACAGCACCCTGTCGCCGACTTCGCGGGCAAAGCCCATCTCGTGCGTAACGACGACCATGGTCATGCCGTCGTGAGCAAGCTCCTTCATAACGTCGAGAACCTCGCCGACCATTTCGGGGTCGAGCGCGCTCGTCGGCTCGTCAAAGAGCATCACCTTGGGCGTCATTGCAAGCGCACGGACAATGGCTATGCGCTGTTTCTGTCCGCCGGAGAGCTGATTGGGATAGGCCATGGCTTTTTCCTCCAGACCGACGCGGCGCAGAAGCGTCATTGCAAGCTCCTTTGCCTCGTCCTGCTTCAGAAGTCCCGTGCGCGTCGGCGCGAGCGTTATGTTGCGCAGGATAGTCATATTGGGAAAAAGGTTGAAATGCTGGAACACCATGCCCATCTGGCGGCGTATAACGTCGATATTTGCTTTCGGGTCCGTTAGTTCCGTGCCGATAAAGTTGATGGAACCGGACGTCGGCGTTTCCAGAAGATTCAGACAGCGGAGAAAGGTCGATTTACCGGAGCCGGAGGGACCGATGATAACGACCTTTTCGCCCGGACGGATATGCTCGTCGATGTTGTCGAGAACGAGATGGTTCCCGAAGGCCTTGCTCAGTCCGTTAACGTATATCACCCTGACGCAGCCTCCTTTCAAGTTTGCCCAGCAGCCATGTGAAGATCATGACCAGTATCAGATATATCACGGCGACGCCCAGCAGGGGGAACATCGACTCGTATGTACGGCTGATGATGCCCTGCGCGGCGTAGAGCAGCTCTTTGCCGCCGATGACGGTGATGAGCGAGGTGTCCTTGAGCAGGACGATGAATTCATTGCCCAGGGAGGGGAGTATCGCCTTCACGGCCTGGGGAATGACAATGAAGCGCATCGTATCCACATAGCCCAGACCGAGGCTGCGCCCGGCCTCCATCTGCCCGCCGTCAACGCTCATAAGGCCGCCGCGGACGATCTCCGCAACGTATGCGCCGGAGTTGATGCCGAGCGTCAGCGTTCCGACCATCGTGAAATTACGGCTGCTGGCAAAGACGACCATACCCATTATGAGAAGCTGGACCATCATAGGCGTGCCGCGGATAACGGTGGTGTATATCTTGCAGATAATGTTGAAAAACCCCAGTATGGCGTTGCGGCGCCCCGGACGCTGCTGGTCGTGCGCCGCGCGGATCACCGCGACAAGAACGCCGAGGACGACGCCGAGGATCAGCGCCATCGCGGTGACGAGCAGCGTGGTGCCGACACCCTTGAAATATTGCAGCCAGCGGTCGTTCAGGATGAACGCCTGATAGAAATAGACGTATGCTTTCTGAAAAAAGGAAATGGTCTCTCCGCTTTTTATGAGCGAGGAAAGCTGTTCAAACAGCTCCAACTGCTGTCACCTCTCTGTCGGTTTATGGCAATAAGGGCGGTCTTTTCAGGACCGCCCTTATTCTGATTGCTTCCGGATATTTTTATCAGTCGGTAATGTACTTGTCCAGAATTTTCTGAACGGTACCGTCTTCGATGAGCTCCTTGAGGGCACCGTTGACCGCTTCGACCAGTGCGGTGTTGTTCTTGCCGAAGCCGATCGCGTAATCCTCGGTCACATACTCGGTGTCAAGAATGACGAGACCGGGGTTTGCCTCGACGAAGGACTTGGCGGGAGCGTTGTCGATAACAACGCAGTCGACCTGGCCGTTGATGAGAGCCTGAACGGCAGTGATGCCGTCGTCATAGGCGACAACGTGGTCCTCGCCGTAATCGTCGGTGCAGTAAATGTTGCCGGTGGTGGCGCGCTGGGTACCGATCATGCAGTCGCCGAGGTTGTCCAGAGTGATGTCAGAGCCTTCCTTGACGATGACGACCTGAACGCCGGTGGCGTAGGTGTCGGAAAAGTCCATGACATTTTTGCGCTCGTCGTTGACGGTGAGGCCGGCCATGACCATATCGCTCTTGCCGTTCTGTGCGGCGAGCTGGGCGGCGTCAAAGTCCATGTCGTCGATCTGGAGCTCGAGTCCGAGCTTCTCGGCAATAGCGGCGGCGATCTCGGCGTCGATGCCGATGATGTTTCCGTCGTCGTCGGTCATTTCGTAGGGGGGAAATGCAGCGTTGGTGGACATTGTGAGCTTGCCTTCGCTGACCGTCTTGAGGCCGGATTCCGAGGGCTCGGCATCCTTGGAGCCGCAGGCGCACAGAGCAAGCACCGTTACTGCCGCGAGAAGCACGGCAAGGATCTTTGCTGTCTTTTTCATTTTTATTCACTCCATAATCATCGTTTTTTCCGTGAATGCGTTTCTTTCAGGAACAGGTGTGATTATAATACATGTGAAATGAATAATCAATATTAATATTCAACAAACAAGCGGAAAAGTTAGAAAATATTCGCCGCAAAGTGCATAATATGCGCCGGGATGTTTGCCGCCGGAGCAGGGCCGCGGCGCGGCGCGATTTTGTGTTGCACATATAAAACGACTCTGCTATAATAATATATCAAACTATTTTTACTACTGTTTTTCGGTTTATAGACGCTTTATAGACGCTGGGAGGAAGAGCTGATGAACAAAAAAATCAAAAAGCTCATCGAGCCGAACAGAAAGCTTTTTCTGATCTTTCTTGTGCTTTTTGCCGCAATAACCGTATATTCAAACTGGAAGCTTGCGGCGTTTGAGGGCGGTGTTGTACTTGCGCTCATTATATATTCTGTTGTCGATATCCGCCGCAAGCAGCGCCAGCTCGTTGAATACATCGAGTCGGTGACATACAGCACAGAGTCGGCGAAAAACGACACACTGCTCCATTTTCCTCTGCCGATGGTCATGTTCCGGCTGGAGGATAATCAGGTCGTCTGGGGGAATCAGGCGTTTTTCTCGATCTGCGGACGCAGCCAGCCATCGCTGGAGGCAAATATGACGGACCTTGTCAAGAACGATTTTTCCGGCAAGTGGCTCATGGAGGGCAAGAATCAGTACCCGGGACTTCTCGAACTGGGCGGAAGAAAGTATCAGATCCACGGAAATATCGTCCGCGCCAGTGACAGCGACACGGAGGAAAACACCCACAACTTCATGGGGATCACCTATTGGGTGGATGTTACCGAATATGACGATATAAAGATAGAGTTTGAAAACTCCCGCCCCGTCATCGCGATAGTCCTGCTGGACAATTACGACGAGCTTATAAAAAATGTTCCGGACAGGATGAAA
>CAKSWM010000094.1 GCA_934511545.1 uncultured Oscillospiraceae bacterium
CGACCATACGCTTGACCTCGGCAATATATGCCGTATGGACTTTGAAGCCGTACTTCTCCTGCACATACTCCTGAATGCGCTTATAGGCCGGATGCTCCTTGACCTCGCCGGTTCCCGCCTCGATTCTGACCTAAACCGCCGGTGGATTTGTTTCCCGTGACAAGAGGACGATCGTCTCAATATGGTGTGTGCCGGGGAACATGTCAACAGCGGTACCCGCTGTTGGGAGCCAGCCCTTTTCGGCGAAAAGCCGCATGTCGCGGGCAAGAGTGCCCGGGTCGCAGGAAACATACACTATGCGCTCGGGCGACATGGCCGCGGCGGCATCGATCACATCGGGGGAGAGGCCCTTTCGCGGCGGATCAACGACGATCGCATCGGGCCTGATCCCGGCGGCTTCGAGCTGCTTTGCGGCCTGTCCGGCGTCGCCGCAGATAAACTCCGCGTTGTCAACGCTGTTCCTGACGGCGTTCCGGCGTGCGTTCTCAACCGCTTCGGGGACTATTTCGGCTCCGATGACATGCTTCGCTCCGCGCGCGAGACAGAGACTAATCGTGCCCGCGCCGCAGTAAAGATCCAGCACTGTGCCCAGGCCGTCGGGAGATGCATATTCCAGCGCGCGCATATAGAGCTTTTCCGCCTGAACAGGGTTGATCTGATAAAACGAGAGAGGGGACAGCTCAAACTCAAGCCCGCAGAGGCGGTCGCTTATCGTATCCTTGCCCCAGATCGTGCGGAAGTCACCCCTCAGAACCGTGTTGCCCTGCGTTTTGTTCAGGCAGAGGACGAGACTTTTAAGCTCCGGACAGGCAGTTGTGACGGCCTCGATCAGGCTTTTTTCGTGCTTTCTGAGAGGGTATGCGATAACGAGCGTGAGCTGAAGCTCGCCGGAGGCGAAACCGAAGCGTGTGAAAATGTGCCTTACGCAGCCGCGTCCCGTTTTTTCGTTGTAATCGGGAATGTCTTCGCGAGCCATCCAGCTCCGCACGGCGGCAGCGGCGCGGTCAAAGCAGGCGGGCTGTATGCCGCAGCGGTCAATGGCGATGACCTCGTGAGTACGGCGGCGGAAAAAGCCGGATACGGGTCCTGCTGAAACGTTATATATCGTCTTGTTGCGGTATGACTGCCTGCCTTCGGCGGCAATAATCTCGTCGATATGAAAATCCAGCCCGCCGATGCGCAGGATCGCGTCGTTGACACGGGCGAGCTTGAAGCGCTTTTCCTCATCATAGCTCATGTGAAGCAGGCTGCAGCCGCCGCACCTGCCGTAAACCGGACAACCGGGCTCGATGCGCTCGGGCGAGGCGGAGATCAGCTCCTCAAGTCTGCCATAGACGGCGGAACCCGTTACCTTCAGTATTCTTACGCGGCACTCCTCGCCCTCCAGGGAGCCGGGTACAAAAACGGCGCGCCCGCCGATGCGGCAGACGCCTGCACCCTCGCTTGTATAGCCGGTTATGACGGCTGAGTGTATCTGGTTTTTTGCAAGCTGTTCCATATTTATGAGCACCTTTTTCTGTAATATCGACATTTTAACATACTCGTAATAATATAGCACTTTATTTTTTGAAAAAATGTGTTACAATATGTTTTATTCTAAAATGGACTTGGAGTGTTTAAATAAATGGACGAACAGCTTGAACGTTTTAAAAACATGACCGTGGAGGAGGCAAACGCATATCTTGAGGAATATAACGCCTGCTCGCACGACTGCTCTACCTGTACCTCCGACTGCGCGGGAAGGGTCAAAAAACCGGCAAAGCTCGTTGTCGCGGTAATGAGCGGAAAGGGCGGCACCGGTAAGACGACGGTCAGCGTTCTACTTGCGAACGCTCTGCGCCGCGCGGGACTGAAGCCTGCAATACTCGACGCGGACATTTCCGGTTCCGGACTTCCGTTTGTTCTCAATATGCACGAGCCTGTTATCGGTGACAGCGATGTCATGGCGCCGGCGATGAGCCCTGCGGGAGTTCCCGTCGTGTCGCATGCTCTCGTTGCCGAGGATCTGAAGGAGCCTGTCATCTATCCGGGGCTCGATCTTGCAAAGATCGCCGTATACTATTTCCAGGAAACCACATGGGGCGACGGGCTGGATGTCCTGCTCGTCGATATGCCCAGCGGTACCGGCGATATCCCGCTGGAATACTATACCACTATGCCGTTTGATTGCAGCCTGTTCGTGATAACCCCGGGAGAGTTTGCGGCGGAGAGCGGCCTGCGCGCCGTGAACCTCTGCGAAATGCTTCGTGTCCCCGTAATGGGCGTTGTCGAGAACTTTGCCTGCGATGAGCTGAGCCTGAGCGAAAAATTCGCGGATATACCGGTTGCCGCGTCGCTCCGCTATGAGCCGGGAATACGTCTGGCGGCCGACAACGGCACCCTTGAAAACTACGATACCGACGCCTTCGACTTCCTGGCAAGGACGATCGGCGAGATAATTTCCCAGTGAGGTTTTTACAATGAAATTTCTGAAAGGCTTACTTTCAATAGTACTGGCCGCGCTTGTTGTTGTCCTCGGAGTTGTCGTTTGGGGAAACTACGACCTGTACAGGGAGGAACAGGCGGAGATAGCGGCTTCCGAAAAACCGGTCGAGGACTGGCAGCCCGAGGATAACCCACTTGCGCCCGAAAACCGGCCTGACCCGGAGGTCACGGACCCCGTTGAGGCTCCGGAGAACACGACGGGCATGACTTTGGCCTATTGCGGAGATATTGTCGCTCACAGCGGACTCAACTCCGAGGCGCAGAATGAAAACGGCTATGATTATACGACGCTGATGGGCGGCGCGGCCGGATATGTGTCGGCGGCGGACTATGCGGTCTGCACCCTTGAGACAACGTTTCCGGAAACCACGGACTATACGGGATACCCGATGTTCAAGTCTCCGAAGGGGTTGGCGACAAGCCTGAAAAATCTTGGGTTTGATCTCATCTCGACCGCATCCAACCATTGTATGGACAGCTATCAGTCCGGCCTTAACGCGACGCTGGACGTTCTTGACGAAAACGGCCTTGACCATGTCGGCACTTACCGCTCCCAGGAGGAGCGCGATGCGAATAACGGCATCGTTGTCAGGGAGATAAACGGCATAAGCGTTGCGTTTCTTGCGTTTACTTACGGAACGAACGGCATACCCGTGACCGGCTTTGAATATGCCGCGAATATTTTCTTCAACGACTATCTGACAAATCTGAGCGATATCAACTATGACATCCTGAAAGATGATATGGCTGCCGCCCGTGCGCTGAACACGGACCTCATCGTTGTTTTCATGCATTGGGGAAACGAGTATTATACGGAGCCGGTGGCTTATCAGTATGAGCTTGCCGACTATATGTTCGAGCAGGGCGCGGATATCATTCTTGGCGGACATGTCCATGTTCCCGAGCCGATGGAGGTCCGCACGGTAACGGACGTTGACGGCAACGAAAAGACCGGGTATATCTGCTATTGCCTCGGCAACTTCGTTTCCTGCCAGAACGACAGATATACGAATCTGACGGCGGTCGTAACTCTCAGCATTGAGAAGAATCTCGACACCGGCGAAACTTATCTCAAGAATGTCGGCTATGCGCCGCTGTTCATGGTTGACCTTGAGGATTACGGAGTTTATGGTGCGGGCTGGCGCTATAAGCTCTGGGATCTGCACGCGGCTATCAATGCATATGAAAGCGGAGATGATCTCGGAGTCATAAACTCCGCGCTTTACGATGCGCTCAAGCAGGGGCTTGAGGATGTTCACAGCATCTTCGGAGCTGAGTTTGACATTTACGATCCCGGTTATACGCCGAACACGGTGGGCGAAATGCCTGTTCCAAAAACAGAGTAAACCGAAAAAGTCTCCTGTAGTATAGACTGGCGGCCGCAGCGCAGTAAAATCAAAAATTGAGGAAAACCTTATGGTTTCAAGAGACGGCGTGACTTCGGTCACGCCGTTTTCTTTGCGCGTGGATCATTCTGCGGATCTTGGCTGCAGCTTTAACCATGGATTTGGGCATGAAGGAAGAGCGGCGCATCTCATTTAAAATGCCCTGGAGATCGGGATCTCCAAGGCATTTGCGATTGAATTCCTCTATTATTTAGCGTCTTCATAAGGCGTATCAGAAACACCGCTTGCATTCAAATCAGCAACCATGCGGTCGAGCTTGCCTTTCCACATTTTTTTGAACCACTCGGTATGTCCGAACCACTTAACAAGGGTGGGACTGATCGCATAGTAGAGGCGGATGAATGCACGCCCATACCATGTTTCGGCAAGAGTATAGTCGCGATAACGGCGAAGGGTCCAGACCTGCGGACAGTCGTAGGAACCATACACAGCGGTAGCGACATAACAGCCGCCGGAATTAAGAGTAGTTGTTATATTTTTCGTTATTTCTTCCGCGGTTTTGCTGCTTTCTGGAAGCTGATAATCTGGATCATACTTTTTGATTATTTCGATATATCGAATACCAGCATCAGAATCAGTCGCAATTTTCTCAGCTCGATCTTTTAAAATTTGAATACCAATAGTGCTCATGACTTCTTTGTCATCAAGAACGTGTCACACAAAGCGTTACATAAATAGTTGCCCATCGCATCTGCGGCGACCGTTCTGCTTACATAATCAAGAAAAAATCGATTCTTTACTGATGAGTCGATACCATCATAATGAGATTCGGCTGCATCAGAAAGCATTTTAGACATCCAATAGACCCGGTCTCTAATCTCCGTGACAGCATGCTCTCTTTCACTTGGATCTTTTATGTGATCCCGGATAAGGAGAAATGTTCCTGCGATACAATTACTAACATTTTGGCAGCGGTGGAAATCTCTCCAATTGTACAGGACATGGATTTATAATAGACAGAATAAAAGTTGGCTTCCCAACTGGACGGGTCTTTGATCAATATTTGTTCATAGTATTTTTGTGCGCTTTCACTGTTGTTGGCTTCTTTAGCTCGTTGTGCTAACTGATAGAGATTTTTCAATTCTTCAGAAACGTCTACCTTAACCGTACTTCCGCTAACGTCAATGGTGCCCTCGACCATCATTTTCTTTGCTTCTTCAACGGAATACTTGCATCCACAGGACTGGCACACAAAAACCCCGTCCTGTTTGACCAGATCAGGGCTGCCGCACATTAAATCTTTGCCGCGCCGGGTATCCAGCAACGGCATATCCAGCACCACAATGTCGATGCCCTTATCCTTTGTGAGCATCCGCCATTGCTCCAAAATTTCCGCGTAGTTTCGTCCCAGACGGTCGATGCTCTTGATATAGAGCAGATCGTCTTTTTTCATTTTCCGCAGCAGCTTCTTATACTGCGGGCGGTCAATATCCTTGCCGGACTGCTTGTCCATGTAAATATTCTCCTCATGTACGCCGGTTTCCCGGAGTGCGATCACCTGACGATCCTCATTCTGATCCCGGCTGCTGACACGGATGTATCCATAAATAGTCATATATAATCCTCCATTCTCTATTTCTTCACAGGTATTCACCACTTTGATATGACTTTGGAAAGTTACAATATGCGTCTGCGAGAATATTTTGGTGAATGAACCGAAAACGCTGAAGCAGCTGTATTTTTCTGTTGACAAGCGGCAATAATATGTTAAAATATCAGCGTATTTTGAGATTTAATGCGCATTGACAAAGTTAATCGCAGGTTCTGTCGTAACAGAGAGTGGGACAAAAGCTGAAAGTCCCTACGGAACAGATCAGCGAGAGCCGCTTTCGAGCGCGCCCGCGACGAGCGGGACGGGTGTTCCCGTTACAGAACAAACCGAGATGCCCACTTTCGGGCAAATCAGGGTGGTACCGCGTAAGTTTTGCTTTCGCCCCTGTGCAGCCGGGGGAGAGAGCTTTTTTTATTGGAGGAAACAAACATGAAAAATTTCGGCGTGAACGAGCTCAGGGAGATGTTTCTCTCTTTCTTTGAGACCAAGGGCCATCTGCGTCTGCCCAGCTTTTCGCTCATCCCTCAGAACGATCCCTCGCTGCTTCTCATAAACTCCGGAATGGCTCCGATGAAGCCCTATTTCACCGGTGAACAGGAGCCGCCCCGCCACCGCGTCTGCACCTGCCAGAAGTGCATCCGCACCGGCGATATCGAGAACATCGGCCACAC